>NZ_JASOMS010000038.1:0-466 GCF_030216865.1 Pauljensenia sp. UMB6358
CTTCACTAGGGCTTCAGCAGCCTCAGCCCCCATAATCCAATACGTGAACGCGTACTGTACGGCCATATCCAAAACCACTGCCGGGATGCCAGCCTTTACCGCCGCGTCCACAGTGTTCTTATCGAGTAACAGCCCAGTCAAGTTCAAATCAGGGTCCAGACCAGCCTCATTCAGGGCTTCGACCGTGTACTCGGTGGCTTTATCAGCGTTACCGCTATCAATAGTGCGCTGCGTGGCGGTAGCAAGCGCCGCCTGGTAGGCAGTAAGTGTTTTCCCCACTTCAACAGAGGGGACCGGACTAACAAGCGTCCAGTCCCCAACGTTGATAGTGAGCGGTTTGGGCAGGTAGGCGGTTAGATTAGTTGTTGCCATTGGGGTTTACCTTCCATCGCGAAAAAGAATTGGTTAGTGTGATTCGGGGCCGGACGGGGTTACCGTCGGCGTGGCAGGCGTATTAAGCTTTTTC
>NZ_JASOMS010000039.1:0-464 GCF_030216865.1 Pauljensenia sp. UMB6358
CGCGGTTGCGTTCGAGACTTTGACCTCGGCTGTTGTTGATAAGGATGGCAACGAGGTTTCTGAAGAGACCAAGATTGCTGAGCACAAGGATCTCAATGATGCTGATCAGACTGTGACCTCGAAGAAGGTTGAGCCGAAGAATCCGGTTATCAAGACCAAGGCTTCTTTGGATGGTGATCAGGTCAAGGCTGGTGCGAAGGTTGTTGACACTGTTTCTTACGAGGATTTGATTCCTGGTAAGGAGTACACGCTTTCTGCTCAGTTGATTAACAAGGCTGATGAGTCTGTTGTTGGTGAGGGTTCTGCTAAGTTCACTCCGGAGCAGGCTTCTGGTTCTACCAAGGTTGAGATTGTTGTAAATGACTCGGTCAAGGGTGTTGTTGAGAGCGCGGTTGCGTTCGAGACTTTGACCTCGGCTGTTGTTGATAAGGATGGCAACGAGGTTTCTGAAGAGACCAAGATTG
>NZ_JASOMS010000040.1:0-462 GCF_030216865.1 Pauljensenia sp. UMB6358
TTGTGGTTGGTTTGGGGTTAGTCGGTGGGTTTGGGGATGTCGCTTATATCTATTCCGAGTTCTTTTGCGAGGGCTTGGAAGGCTTTTATGAGGTAGAGGCCGTTGCGGTAGTAGCCTTGGCCCATTTGTTTTTCGTTTACTGCGAGGAGGCGGTTTTGTATTGCCATTGAGTATTCGCAGTGTTCGAAGGTTGGGTATACGTCGGTGTAGTACCAGTGGGAGTTGTAGAGGTTTTTGAATTGGTTTTTTTGGGATTCGTCTTGTTCTTGGAAGGCGCGTTTTACCGCTTTGAAGTCTTCTTTGATGGCGGTTTCGAGGTCGGGTTGTTCGGGTAGGTTTTGTGTTGGGTCGGGGTATTCGGGTTTGGGGTTGCGTACTGCGTCGAGGTCGATTGGGGGGCGGACGGCGCGGCGTGCTTGGTTGAGTGCGTCTAGTGGGTTGCTCATTTGGTGCTCCTTTAGT
>NZ_JASOMS010000041.1:0-446 GCF_030216865.1 Pauljensenia sp. UMB6358
AGACAGAGGTGAACGCTATGGGTAGAGGAGGAGCGAGGGTCCGCTCTGGGCCACCAGCAAATGAGAACTCGGGCCGGTCCGCCCGACGCGGTTTTTCTCTGAAAGCCCTGCCCCCAACAGGCAGGCGCGGCAGGCCACCAAAGTTCCCGCTGCCAGAAATGAGTGAGCGGGAAGAAGAAGTTTGGAAGAGCCTTTGGAAAAGCCCCCAGGCGGTGGCCTGGTCGATGCCCGAAAACAAGTGGATGCACCATCTGGTCGGCTTATACACGCGGGTTCTCGTAAAGTGCGAGAGCCCCTCTACGCCGCCTTCCTTACTGGCGCAGCTGCACCGGATAGGAGACCAGATTGGGATGACCCCGGCGGGTCTTTCTTTCCTCGGATGGAAAATCGCCGAGGAAAGCGAGTCTAAGAGCGCCCCTAAGCCTAAAAGAAATGCTTCAGCGGGG
>NZ_JASOMS010000042.1:0-436 GCF_030216865.1 Pauljensenia sp. UMB6358
GTGCCGGTCTCGTCGTCATACTTAGGTTGAACCTTTTGACTTTGATCAACAACCGTCACTTTAGCTTCCACAGTATCTGTGGTGCCATCTGGGTAGGTTACCTTCACTGGGACAGTGATCACGTCACCATCTTTGGCGCCTTCTGGCACCTTAACAGTTAGGCTACCATCTGGGTTGACCGTTACCCCTTGAGGCGCATCTTTACCGAGTTCGTACTTAGTCCCTTTTGGAGCTGGAGTGGTCTTGCCGTCTTTTCCAGTAAATTCTGGTTGGTCGACTTTCACTGAGGCGCCTGGAGTTCCGACTTTGTCACCGTATTTTGGTTCTACGGTTTGACTTTGGTCGCTGACGGTCACCTTAGCGTTCACCGTATCGCTGGTCCCGTCTGGATAGGTCACTTTCACTGGAACAGTGATCACGTCACCATCTTTGGCAC
>NZ_JASOMS010000043.1:0-435 GCF_030216865.1 Pauljensenia sp. UMB6358
GTTCTGCGCCCTTTAGGAGCGTAGATCGCCTTCTCACAAAGGGTTTCGTGTGGTCCGGTGGCCGCGTCGCAGGTGCCGTAGAAGTATTTTTCTAATGGCAGGTCTGCGACGCGTTCCAGGATCATGTACGAGGTGCGCACTTGCTCTGCAATTACTGCCGCCTCCTCCTTGACTATCAGGTTTGGGAGCTGGTCCGCGAGGATCTCGCATGTAGTGTGGAAGTAGCCGCGCTCTGCGGGGCCTAGCTTTTTCGCGAGAAGGAAAAGCGGGCCCTCAGCAACACGTACTTTCGTTGCGAGTTCCGGGTTGTAGGGGAGCCTTTCTGCCGGATCACTCCCACCACTCCCGCTGTCTTGCGCCCTGGGTTTTACGAGCCGGTATGCGGCTTGCAACGCGTTCTCGTGCAACCCTGGGAGCTGGCGGAGGGCTTCGAGG
>NZ_JASOMS010000044.1:0-422 GCF_030216865.1 Pauljensenia sp. UMB6358
GGAATTACGTCCTTGGGGGACTGCCGCCTGGCTGATTGAGTCCGGGCAGGTTCGCGGGGGCGGCATTATCACTGAGCTTGATGATGAGTCCCCTAACCTGAAGGTTGAGACGGTGGGCGTGTCTGCCTACCCGAAGGGAATGGCCTGGACTGACAGTAAACGGGATTATGTTTCCGCTGACGTTTTGGACGTGTATCGGGAACTTTGGGGCGTGCTCCAGTCTAAACCGGACGGTAACCTGAACGTCACTTTTTCCCCTATGAAAGCCGGGGTGACTATTGGGAAGCCTGGTCGAGTAGAGAAAAAACGCCGCCTAATTAAAGGCGGCACGCGCACCGAAACCTACAAGGTAAACACTAGTAGTTCTAATGCGGAGGCGGAACGGCAAAGACTCGTTGCCGTTGCCCGCTCTTGGATAGGGG
>NZ_JASOMS010000045.1:0-417 GCF_030216865.1 Pauljensenia sp. UMB6358
ACACTACCGACACGGAAGCAGTCGAAGAACACATTAAGACTTTCATCCAAAAGGATGACTACTACCAGGCACGGCCCCAGGCGGGCCAATCAACGGTAGAACACGCACCTGCCAGGAAGCAGGGCAAACCAAAAACAGTTGAAGACCTCAACTATTTGTACAAGCACGACCCAACCGCATACGCGGAAGCGGTCAAAAACTTCTAAGCAGGAGCAACCAAATTGGCAAACAATGACGCACGAGAAAACACAACCCTCACTGGGGATCTAATCATCCCTGACGTGTGGGCGGACCTAATCCAGGCCGAATTCACCCGCAAAAGCGCCCTCCTAGGCACCCCCATTGTCGTGACTGATGACCAGCTCGCAGGCCAGCCCGGCGACACGGTCACATTCCCCAAATGGACAAAGCTAGGGG
>NZ_JASOMS010000046.1:0-399 GCF_030216865.1 Pauljensenia sp. UMB6358
GAGGTGGACGATTGATGAGCCTAGGTTGGAGACTTTATCTTGGCTGGTGCCCATGATGTTCATGAACCTGGTTAGGGTCATGGCGGCGTCTTGGGCTGACAGGTTGGTTGCTTCGCCAAGGTCAACCATTGTCTTGGTGAATCCGACAATGTTTTCTTTGGATACGCCTAGCTGGCCTGCGGCTTCTGCTACTGCTGCGATTTCTCCGTGGGAGGCAGATACTTGCCCGGTCATGGCCCGTAGCCCGGATTCTATTCTTGCTAGGTCTGCAGGAGTACCGTCTACGGTTTTGCGGACTCCCGCGAAGGCGGATTCCCAGTCGACTGCGGCTTTTATCGAGCCCGCGAGCGCGCCTGTGGTGACTAGGCCGAACTTGGTTAGGGCTGAGCCGGCTTTTTC
>NZ_JASOMS010000004.1:0-184423 GCF_030216865.1 Pauljensenia sp. UMB6358
GTGATGGAATGTCGACGCTGAAGACGAGCGAGTGAAGTGACTGCGCAGGAGGTCGGCGTGACGGATCTCATCTTAACAAGTACCGGCTTCATCTGAGGCTGACGTTGGCGCGATTAGTGGAGTCCCGCATAGTGGTGTCCCGTCTTCGCCTTTCTCAAGCGCGGGGATTTCGTCAGAGAGGCGGCGGTCGCGACTGCAGGAGCCGCGCATCGGTGGTACGTGAAGAATGCTCTACCGCGTGGAACATACGACCGAAGTGATGAACTGACGGCGCTGGAACTCGACGCGGGGGTGCCCTTCTTCTTCGCCCGTCTTTCCGATCAAAATCGCGGTAGGTGGTCGAAGGCGCCGAGCGGGGTCTTCTGGGGCCTGCAGCTCGGGACCACTGATGCGGACCTCGCCCGATGCGTGTATGAGGCCATCGCGTTCGAGGTCGCGTCATGGTGGGAGCTGATGGGTCTTGGGGCTTCAGCGCTTCGAGTCTTCGGGAGCAGTTCACATTGCCGTGGGGCTTTTCGTATGCTTGAAACAGCTATTTCTTAGGTCTCCGAAAAACTAGGGAGGCGCATCCGCGCGTGTCACGTACTTTCCATTCGTTGCGTTACTTCAACTTCCGATTGTGGTTCTTCGGAAACATTATTGCCTCGACGGGCATGTGGATGCAGAGGGTTGCGCAAGACTGGCTGGTTCTGACCGTTCTGACGAAGAACTCTGGCACGCAAGTGGGTGTTGTCACCGCTTTGCAGTTCCTGCCGATTCTGTTGTTGTCACCGTGGGCTGGTTTGCTTGCTGATCGTCTGAATCGTCGCGCTCTGCTACAGGCGATGCAGTTGGCGAACGCGCTCCTGGGCTTGATCTTGGGCGTGCTGATTCTGACGAATACAGCCCAGCTTTGGCATGTGTATGTGTTGGCGTTGTTGGGTGGCGTTGCTGGCGCGATTGATTCACCTGCGCGCCAGGCATTTGTGTCTGAACTGGTTCCGGCTCAGTCTTTGTCGAACGCTGTCGGTTTGAACTCGACGGCCTTTAATGCTGCGCGTCTGCTTGGCCCGGCTGTTTCCGGTTTGTTGATTGATGCGATCGGTACTGGCTGGGTGATGATCGTGACCGCTGTTGCGTTCTTTGCTCCAGTTTTGACGCTTGCGTTGATGCGTTCTGCAGATTTGGTTCCCCGCAAGGTTGTGAAGCGTTCGCCCGGCCAGATTCGCGAGGGCGTTTCCTATGTGAAGAATCGTCCCGACATTGTGCTGATCCTGGTGATTGTAGCGGTCGTGTCAGGTTTGGGCATGAACTTCCAGCTGACCAGTGCCCTGATGGCGACTGAGGTCTACGGCAAGGCTGCGGGCGAGTACGGCATTCTGGGTTCGTTTATGGCAGTGGGAGCTTTGACCGGTTCACTTCTTGCTGCGCGTCGCGCTCAGCCTCGACTGCGTCTGATCGTGTCGGGCGCGGCGATTTACGGTCTGCTTGAAATTGTGTTGGCTTTGGCTCCGACGTATGAGTCGTTCGCGGTTCTTGCAATCCCGACGGGCCTTGCAATGTTGACCATGGTGACGGCAGCGAATGCGACTATTCAGATCACCACGGAAGAGAGTGTTCGCGGTCGCGTGATGGCTCTCTATTCGATGATTTTCATGGGCGCGACGCCGATCGGCTCGCCCTTCATCGGTTGGGTGGGCGAGCAGTTTGGTGCCCGTTGGTCGATTCTTGTCGGCGGTGGAGCTTCCCTAGCGATCGGAGTTATCGCGGGCGTGTGGGGTCTGATTCATTGGAATTACCGGGTCAAGTTCCGTGTTTCGGCGCACCCGATCGAGGTCGAGGGCCCCGCGGAGCGCGCATACCTAGCTACTCTGCTCGCTGAAGCTGAACGGAACGCGACCGGAAAGTAGCGTGTCAAGTGCCTGCGCGCTGAGCGTCGTGCAGGTTGCGCCTAGTAGGACCTCGTTATGTTCCAGCTTGCGTCCACGTTCTCTGCGGTGGATTATCGCGATCGACGAGGCCTGGGCTGACCTTTGGGGTCACAGTGCTCGTTCGAGCGCCCAATCGATCGACTCCAGAAGTGCTTCGACGTCCGAAGTTGGAGTCGAGGGCCATGTCGCGATGCGGAGCTGGTTGCGACCAACCCCGCGGTAGGCATCGATGTCGACGATGCCCGATGCTCTCAGGCCGTCAGACAGGACCTTCACATCGACCACGTCGTCGAATTCAACGGTGACGACAACGGGGGAGCGCCAGTCCTTATTCTCAACGAAGGGGTGAGCAACTGACGAGGCGTCGGCCCAGGCGTAAATCAGGTCGGAAGCGGCGCGAGAGCGCGCTTCCATCGTTTTTAAGCCACCACCGGCATTCATCCACTGGATTTGTTGATCCATCATGATCAGCGTCGCCACAGCCGGCGTATTCAGCGTCTGATCCTTACGCGAGTGAGAAATCGCCACCGAAAGGTCGAAGAAGGTCGGCATCCAACGGTCGGTCGCCCCATGCAATTCTTGTGCGCGTTCGACGGCTGCAGGGGAGAGGATCGCCGCCCACAGGCCACCGTCAGAGGCGAAAGCCTTTTGGGGAGAGAAGTAATAGGCGTCGGTGTTGGCAATATCAACGTGCGCAGCGCCGGCGATCGAGGTCGCATCCACCAGCGTCAATGCGTCTTCACCACCGATACGGTTCACCCGGCTGATCGTGCCCGTCGAGGTCTCATGGTGCGGATAAGCAAAAGCATCGGGTTCTTCCCCAGCGGTCCCGGCCTCGTTCCCCGTGAGCGTGACAACGGTGCCCAGCTGACCTTCAACGCGAAGCGCGTCGGCGAGATGCGGGGCCTTGTCCACCTCTTTGGCGAATTTTGCGCCGAACTCCCCGAAGGTCGCGAACGCGGCCTGCTTGCGAATGAGCGAGGCCGCCGCCACGTCCCAAAACGCTGAGGCGCCACCGTTGCCAAGGGCGACTTCATAGTCATCGGGAAGATTGAACAAGGTCGTCAATCCCTCGCGGATTGAATGGACAACATTCTTCACCGGGGACTTGCGGTGCGAGGTCCCCATCAACCTAGGCGTCTTCAACGCATCAATCTGCTCCGGGCGCACACGCGACGGGCCGGAACCAAAGCGGCCGTCAGCAGGAAGGATAGAAACAGGAATCGGGGGGAATGTCTCCATAGGCTCAAACTTAGTCGCATTAGATGCGCTCGCGGAACATATTCCATGACACACATGGTGCTAAATACCGTGGGTGCTCACCGCGTATGCCTGTCCACCGTTTGGCGCAATATCAACGGAAATGACAATCGTCAGGTAAAAATACTCGATAACTCATATTCTCTTAAGTACCTGAAAACCTTTGAACGATGCACGATTCGTGCAGGGGTTCATCGTAGGAAAGGAACCGCCGTGGGAGACCTCATCGACACCACCGAGATGTACCTCAAGACCATTTTTGAAATGGAAGAGGATGGGGTGACGCCCCTGCGTGCACGCATCGTTGAACGACTTGATCACTCAGGTCCGACTGTTTCGCAGACCGTTGCTCGCATGGAACGCGACGGGCTTCTGCACGTTCTGGGTGATCGTCGATTGGAGCTGACTGAAGAAGGCCGTAAGCGGGCTGTAGAGGTCGTTCGTAAGCATCGCTTGGCTGAACGACTCCTGGTCGATGTCATCGGTTTGGATTGGGCGTGTGCCCACGATGAAGCATGCCGTTGGGAACACGTCATGTCCGACAAGGTCGAAGGTCGTCTGCTTGAGCTCTTGAAGGATCCGACAACGGATCCTTACGGTAACCCGATTCCTGGAATGGGCGTCGAGGTCAGTGGGCAGTCTGCGGAACTTGTGGCGCGTGCCCACGACGACCAAATTGTGAGACTCGTTCGTATCGGTGAACCTATCCAGGCTGAACATGACATCATCGCTGATTTTGCCGCGGCAAAGATTGGTCCTGGAGTCAGCATTATCCTGCGCGGAGAAGGCGATTATGTGCGGATTGCGCGCGCCGATCAGGATGCCTCTGACAGTGATTCCAGCTTCCGAATTCCTCTGGCGCTGGCACCACATCTAGTAGTCGAAATGTGATTTGACTCCACTTCGTTACCTTTGCGTGACATTTGGGGGTCAAAGGTATAGAGTTCATAACGGTCGATAGGCCAGCCGTCCTTCATTTACCGAAGTTGGATCGTGAAGGATCCGGTTCATTTGATCCAACTCGGGGGAACCAATTCGGCCCTTGTGGCCTTGGGGTGAAGCTTGGGAAACCAAGCCGGGCTCTCCTGCTCGAATCCGACAGCTGACCTCGAAGGTGCAAAAGGAGAACACTCTTGACGAACCTCAAACCTGCGCCACGTCACCGCAAGGCACGTCGCCCAATGGTGCCGATCGTGGAACTGGCCGACACGATCACGTCGCTCAGCCCGATCCGTCCGGCGGCAGTTGCATCCGTGACCGGTCTTGCTCTGACTGCAGTTGTTGGTGGCGCCGCAAACGCTGTCACCGTTTCTGCTCCTAGTGGCGATCAAGAAGCTACTCCCACCACGACCACTGCTCCTCAAGCAACTGGTGTCACCGTTTCCGTTGCGGATATTGAATGGAAAGCAGAAGCTCCGACCGCGACCGCAGAAGCTCCTGCTGCCGCTACTCCGGTCGCTGAAGAAACTGTCGCCGCGGATCGTTCCGAGGCTCGTGAAGACCTCAGCCTTTCAACCGCTGCAACCGCTGCTGCGTACAACGCTGCCGGATCTTCTATTGTGGCCGCTGCTCTTGCTCTGACCGGTATTCCCTACGTCTACGGTGGCGCTTCCTACGCTGGTGTTGACTGCTCGGGTCTGACCATGCTGGCATACGCCGCTGCGGGCATCGGCCTTCCGCACTCCTCCGGCGCGCAGGCTGCCGGTGGTATCCAGGTTTCGGCCGGCGAAGCTCAGCCTGGCGACCTGGTTGCTTATTCGGGTCACGTTGCCATCTACATTGGTAACGGCCAGATGGTGGAAGCCACCGTCCCGGGTTCTCTCTCTAAGGTTTCGCCCGTTCGTGCAGGTGGCATGTTCGTTCGTTACTGAGCTCAACGTTCGTTAAGGGCGCATACTTCAACTAGAGCGAAAGAACTTCGGTTCTTTTGCTCTAGTTTTTTGTCTAAAACCCTCTTGAACAGGTAAAAGTTCTATTTTCGGTTTCGGAAAATCGCGATGTGGTGCACAATGGTAGGTGATGTAAGTCACGAGGGGGCATTATGGCATCCACCGAAGTCATCTTGGTCGGCGTTGATGGTTCAACGGAGTCCATCGCGGCCGTCAAATGGGCCACTGACCGCGCACTACGCACGGGCGGGCGTGTCCACGTTCTCTGCACCTACGCATTGGCGTCCTATTCAGCGGCGGCGTTGGATGGTGGCTACGCGGTTCTTGACGATGAAGCTCTGAAGCGTGGCGCCCAGCAGGTCGTTGAAGAAGCGGTCGCAGCGGCGAAAGAGCGTGGCCTAGGAAAGGTCACTTCATCTATTGAGCCGGGTGACCCGGCGGGCGTTCTGGTTGAAATGTCACGCGAAGTTGATTTAGTTGTTGTCGGCTCGCGTGGAGGCGGTTCCTTTGCTGATCGTCTTCTCGGCACGGTCTCGTCCGCGTTGCCGGCACACGCGAAGTGTCCGGTTGTCATCGTTCCTCGCCATACGTCCGGCAAGTGCTTCATGCCGATCGAACGTGTCGTTGTCGGTGTGGATGGTACCGAGGTTCCCTCGTCGGCTTTGCGTCGCGCGATTGATGAAGCATCCACATGGGGTGCTCGACTGACCGCTGTTTCGGCTGTTCCGATTGCTTCGGGCACGTCCATGATGACGTGGGCGCCGACCGGTTTGGATCACTCCAACCTGTTGAAAGATGTCCGCACCGCAATAGGTGCCGCCATTGACCAGGCACTTGACGGTCGCGACATGGAGGTTGCGCGTCATGCGCTGGACGGGTCGCCCGCTTCGCTGTTGATTGAGTTCTCGACAGCGGTTGATCTGGTCGTTGTCGGTACACGAGGCCGCGGTGGCTTGGCAGGTGTCTTGCTCGGCTCGACCGCGCAGACGGTACTCAGTCACTCAACATGCCCCGTGATGATTGTTCCGTCTGATCACCTGGGCAAGGCTGAATCAGCGAAGGCTCCGACGTGGGAGCGTCGCTGACGCGTGACTCAGCCGATGGCTCGCGCGAAGAGCGCGTTGTCTTGATGGATGGTGTCTGGGCGGGTCCCCGCCCAGACACCATTGTGTTGCTACAAGGTTTTCTGTTCTGGATGCCCCAGGGAGGCTCGTAGAGGCCGTTAGAAACTCATGATCCGCCCCGAAGTATGCTGAGAGATCTGGTGGTGTGAGTGGCCTCGTACCCCAAAGAGCGCACCAATGTGTGAAAAGTGCCCCCGGTTTTCTGGCGTGTGGCCGAGGGAGCGTCACTCATAGTCAAGAATGGTCTAGTCTAATTCGGTGCGAACTACCGATCCTGCGGTTCGCCCTGATCTACACAGACAAGGAACGTCTATGAGCACGCCAGAAATGGTAGCGGACGCAACCCGCTCCGTTTCCCAGTCCGGCATCGAAACTGCCGGCATTGAAATCATCAGCGACGAAGAACGTACCGCTAAGCCCCATAACCTGTTCCTGCCCTGGTTCGCGTCGAACATCTCCGTGTTCGGCATGAGCTACGGCGCCTGGGTTCTCGGCTTCGGAATTTCCTTCGCGCAGGCAGTCATCGTCACCATCATTGGTGTCGTTGTCTCCTTCATCATCTGTGGCGTCATCGCCCTTGGCGGTAAGCGTGGCTCCGTACCGACCATGGTCATGTCCCGCTCCGCCTTCGGCGTGAACGGCGCGAAGATCCCCGGTATCTTCTCGTGGCTGACCTCTATCGGCTGGGAAACCTCCCTCGCCATCACCGCCGTCCTAGCGACCTCCACCGTGTTCGTCCGCCTCGGCTGGTCGAGCGAAGACGGCAACGCCGTCAAGATCGTTGCCGCCGTTGTCGTCGCAGCGCTCATCGTTCTCGGCGCAGTTGCCGGCTACCACATCATCATGAAGATGCAGGCAGTCCTCACCTGGCTGACCGGTATCACTACGATCATCTACATCATCCTGGTCGTCCCGCACATCGACTGGTCCGCACTCGGCGCAATCGAATCCGGTTCACTGGCTGCAACGATCGGTGCCGCCACCATGGTCATGACCGGCATGGGTCTTGGCTGGGTCAACATTGCTGCTGACTGGGCGCGCTACCAGAGTCGCGACGCCGATGGTAAGTCCATCGTTTTTTGGAACACTTTCGGTGGCTCGCTCGGCCCGGTCGTCCTGATCACCTTCGGCCTCATGCTTGCCGGTTCTGACGCTGACCTGTCCGACGCCATCGGTGGCGATCCGGTTGGTGCACTGGCCACCCTGTTGCCGACCTGGTTCCTCATTCCGTTCCTGCTGACCGCAATCCTGTCCCTGCTGTCAGGTGCGATCAACGGTATTTACTCCTCCGGTCTGACCCTGCTGACGCTGGGCATCGCGGTGCCTCGTCCGCTGGCTTCGCTGATCGACGGTATCATCCTGACCGCCGGCACGATCTTCGTCGTGTTCTTCTCCCCGGACTTTATCGGCCCGTTCCAGTCCTTCCTGATCACCCTGGGTGTTCCGCTCGCCGCATGGGCAGGCATCATGATGGCTGACATTACTCTGCGTAAGGCTGACTACGACGAGAAGGCCCTGTTCGATGCTTCCGGCATCTACGGTTCGATCAACTGGGTGTCCATCGTTATCATGGCCGTCTCTTGCGTGATCGGCTGGGGCTTCGTGATCAACTCGTTCGCTGAGGCTGCCGCATGGAACAACTGGCAGGGCTACCTGCTGTGGATGCTCGGTGGTAAGGAAGGCCCGTGGGCATACGGCAACATCGGTGTCATCCTTGCTCTGATCATCGGCTACGTTGTTTACCTGCTGGCTTCCATGAAGAAGATCGCTGCTCAGGAAAACCGCAGTGCCTGATTTATCGGTTGCCGTTGTGGATGCTGTGCGTAGTGAAGCGTTGGACTACTGCTTCCAGCGTGACCCGCTGGCAGTGGACGAGGTGCGCGAGGGTGCTCAGCTGATCGCAACGCGCACCGGCGTTGAACGCCACGACGCGCTTGTCGTTCTTGGCTCTGGTCTGCGTGATGCGCTGGACGAAATCGGGAAAATCGAGGCTCGCCTGCCCTTGGCAGACCTTCCCGGCGTTCCGGTTCCGGCGGTTGAAGGTCACGGCGCTGAATTGCTGAGCGTGCGCGTGAATGTGCACGGTGGTCGTGAGAAGCACCTTTTGGTTGCTACCGGTCGCGTCCACCTGTACGAGGGCTATACGCCGACACAGGTCTGCCAGCTGGTCCGCGTCTGCGCGATGACCGGCATCACGGTCGCGATTCTGACGAATGCTGGCGGATGCCTGCGTAACTGGACAGTGGGCGACGTGATGACGATTGAAGATCACTTCAATTTCTCTGGTGTTTCCCCGTTCGAGGGCCCGGTGTTTACCGACATCTGGCAGGTCTGGTCGCCACGCATTACGCGTATCCTGGCTCCGATTAGCGACCGCGTGGGCACGTACGGCCTGCTGCGCGGCCCGGAGTTCCAGACGGCAGCTGAATCGCGGATGCTCGCGAACAATGGTGTGGACACCGTTGGTATGAGCACGATCCTTGAAGCGATCTCGCTCCACCAGCTGGGCGTCGAGGTTGGCGGTCTGTCCGTCGTCTCCGACCTCAGTTTTGACGACACACCAACTGAACACGAGGATGTTCTGCGCGCCATGAGCGTCGCGTCTCCGAAGGTTGCTAGCGCGATTATCGAGTGCTTGGCTGCCCTCTGATTCGTAGTACTCGTTTTCTGGTGGGGTGAGGCTTCGGCCTTACCCCACCAGTGTGTTTCGGCGGGGTTTTGTGCGGTGGTGTTCTGCGCCGGCGATGGGGGAGTGGTGTGGCGGTGTACGCGGCCTCGTGGATGAGGGGCGGGCGTGTGCACTGCGCGCTAGCGGATGATTGACGAGGCCATACGTACAACTGGCGCCCGGTGCTGTGCGCTCGCGCGTGGAGCGAAAGTCGGCGAGGCTGGTAGAGTTGGAGGCGCTCAGACTGCCGGCGCGTTCGCGCGCAGGATATGGCTGGCTAAGCCCTCGTAGCTCAGGGGATAGAGCACCGCTCTCCTAAAGCGGGTGTCGGACGTTCGAATCGTCTCGGGGGCACAAGAAACGTTGGAATATCAACGAAAAGTGATCGGGGTTCTGAGCCAAAAAGCCGCTCAGAACCCCGATCTACGTTCCTATCTACTCTCTTTGCCCTCGATTAGAACTCGTAGGCGTGCGCGCGTAGGTGCGGGTTGCGGTCTCGATGGTCTCGCGGAGCCGTGCTCGTTGCCGAACAAGTCCGGGGCTATAGGACAAAAGGGTATGCGGACGAAATCTTGGAGGATTTCCCGTATGACTAATGCGGGCTATAGGCGCAAACGTGGTGCTTTAGACGGCGTGTCGTGGGTCTAGTGGGCGCGTCCGGCCAGCCTTTGCGTGGCCAGAGTCCTTCTTCTGGGGTGGGGGTTCCTTCTGGGATTCCGTGGCGTTTCTGATTGGTGTGGTTGGGGTGTTGTGGTTGGGTGGGTTTTCTGGCACGGACTGCACCTGGTGCGACGGTTTGGGCTTGGAACGCGTGGTTGTGTCGCGTCGGGTGTAGGTGGTGCTGTGGTTGGGTGAGTTTTCTGGCACGGACTGCACCTGACGCGACACTTTTGCCCTGAAATGTGTGGTTGTGTCGCGTCGGGTGTAGGTGGTGACGCGCGACGAGGTGCGGGTTAGGGGTGGGGTGAGGTCTGACGTGTTCACTTCGGACGTTTCAAGCGATACAGAGGCACCTCTTCCGTGAACGAGGTGCTGACTGTACGCTTGGACTATGGAAGAGCTCGAGCCCCTCGGGTCGACCGCCCCGTCGCCCGAACAGCAGATACCGACTCGCTTTGACCGGCACGCGCCCGCACCTTTCACTCCGAAAGCAGTCGTGGCGCTGATTGTCAGTGGCGTGGGAGTTCCCGTGCTCTTCTATGCGGGTATCGCGTTGCGGGGCTTCCTGATCTGGCAGGTGCAGTGATGCGTCGCGCCGAATGGATTTTGTTGCTCGTCGTATTCGTCGTGCAGGTGGGATATCAATTCCTGCTGTGCCACGTTGATGCCATGCGCACGATGATTGACGATGAAAAAGGGCTGTCGGGAATGTTTATTGTCCTGCCGCTTGTTGCCTACGTGTGCGCGATGGTGTCCGCGTATCGCTGGGGTTTTCGATTCTGGCGCCCGGTGCTCCTTGCCGTTGTGACGACTATTGCGTTCGTTGTCTCAGTTCCCGAGGCGTTTGGCCTGACCTCGCCCAGAGATTGGGGCGACCTTGCGGTGTTCACGCTGATGTACTTCGTGCCCGCCATTGTTGGTGAGTGCATCGGTGCTCTTATTCGCCGGTGGCGATCTGCGCTTGGTTGAAGTCGACGGAGACTTTCTGACCTCCAGTCGCGTGTACTACTTGGAATCAACTGTGGAGTCATTCAGCGTCACCGAGTCAACCGTGCCTTCGGTGTAGTCGGACTGTAGCGGATCCTCGAGGGTGACGAACTTAAAGTGTGTGCCAGAAGCGATTGGCGCAACCTTAGCGGTGACAGGCAGGTTAACCCGAGTGGAATGATTGTGAAAAAAGAAATGTCGACTGAGGCGACATTAACAGTGTTTGACAACTCAACGACTTTCCTCAGCAAGCATCAGCCCATTACGATTGTGAGCGGAATGAAAGGCAGTGACGCATGACCCGAATGAAATGGCTGATTGCAGCGATCATTGGAGTATTAGTTGTTGTCGGTGGTGCCGGCACGGCGTACGCCAGCTACTACTCTGATAAAGCTCTTCCGACCGCATCCGTTGGCGGACACAATGTCAACGCGATGAATCGTGACGAGCTTGTCGCATGGATCAACGATCAGGCCTCCCAGGTTTCAATTGACATAGATGTTGACGGTACCCCGTCAAAGGCATCGCTTGCAGATCTGGGCGTCACCGTTGATGCGCAAGCGTCAGCGGATCAAGTTCTGGCTTCTTCGGATTCCGTCTGGGAACGCTTCGTTGGCCTGTTCAAGCGTAGCGACTACCCCCTTGTTTCCTCTACTGATAAGAAAACCTTCAACGCCTACATGGCTTCCCTGGTGAAGTCCGTCGGCGAGGCCCCCAAGTCGGCGACCGTTTCAGTCGATGAGCAGGGTGCGTTCGTTGTGACCCCCGGGGTACCTGGTATCGCGATTGATGCCCAGCCGCTGAATGATGCTGTGGCCACGGCGTTGCAGACTCTGTCCTCACAGGCAATTTCCGTTTCGCCGTCCACGCAGGACCCGATTGTGTCTGACAAGCAAGCTCAAAAGGTTGCCGACGCAGCCACCGCTCTTGTTGCTCACTCGGTGACGATCAGTGACGGTATTAAGGACTACACTGCCGAAACCGTCGACCGCGCAGCGTGGGTTGCTCTGCCCGGCGTTGATGACGTAGAAGGAACCCCTTCCATCGATCCTGAAGCTGTCCAGGCATGGGTTGATAAGACTGCTGAAGCAACGAACGTTGCCCCAACCCCGGCAATCAACAACGTTGATGGCGCCGGTAATGTCCTGGCCGAATCGATGCCCGGCAAGGAAGGCGAAGCCGTCAACAACTCCGCTCAGGTGGGCGCTGATGTGGTTGCTGCCCTGAATGCTGGGACCGACTACTCGGGTAGCTTTGACTATGACAAGGTTCCGCCGCCCACTGAAACGCGCCCCGTTATGGCGGGCTACGAAGCCTACCCATATGCCATGCATGAGGGTGAAAAGTGGATCGATATTAACCTGACCACGAACCGCCTGACCGCCTACGAAGGCCAGACCGTTGTCCACGACCCCATTGCGGTCAACCACGGCGCCCCCGGTCATGAGACCGTCACCGGCACCTATCACATCTACCTGAAGTACGAGAAGCAGGACATGGGTTGTACCCCCGAGTGGCCCTACTGCGCGAAGGATGTGCCGTGGGTTTCCTACTTCACCGGTTCCTACGCGATCCACGGTGCTCCGTGGGTACGCCAGTTTGGACTAGGCTCCGTTGGTGGTTCGCACGGTTGTGTGAACCTGCCCGTCGCTGAAGCACACTACGTCTTTAGCTGGGCTGATTCCGGTACTGCCGTCGTCACCCACTACTGACATCAATTGCGAGACGCGTTGCCGCGTAGGGGAATCTGCCCCTACACGGCAACGCCTCCGTTGAAAACCGAGGCCACTCCACTACCGTGGAATCGTGGCCTCTAGTTTTTTCTCACGTCATTCACGAACGCCCTCGTCGCAGCAACAGACTCCTGTTGCGCCGACAGAGGAGTCAGCCCAGCCGAACACGCACCAGCGTCTTCGCGATCAACTGACTGTGTGGCAAGATGACCTGCTTCGCCGGACTCGCATTGATGGTGCGGATGCTCCTCGTCTGACTATCGGCGCTCCGCACCCAGGTGGGCTTGCAAAGCTCTACGCTGACCAGCCGACGCGTCTGTCCCTTCTCATCCGTGAGCCTTCCGCCTTGAAACGAGGCTTGGATCATGCGCGCGCAATCATGGCGCGTTCAAGTGAGCTCACTGCACGCCACGGTGTGGGAACTGTTCACATGTCTATCGGCTACGCCCGATGGATGAATGCTGGCGAATGGGCCAGCTCTGCTGTCCTGCTTCGCCCTGTTCTTCTTGAAGACCAACCTGATGACGTGACGATTCGTCTGGCTTCTGGCTACAAGCTGGACAACACGATCACGTCAGCTCTGTTGAAGAGCGGAGTCGCAGTCGATGCTGAGGCGTTGATTGATGAAGCGACATCTATCCACGGGTTCTCTTCATCCAAGGCGCTGGCGAAGGTCCGCGAGTTGGGTCGTCATCTTGACCAGTTTGAGCTTCGTGACGAACTCATTATCGGCCTGTTCGAGCATCCGGCTTCTCAGCTGCACCGCGAGTATGACAATGCTGAGCATATTTTGAGCTCGGATATTGTGCGTGCTCTGGCTGGCGATCAGGAAGCTCGCCAGAACACTCATCGCGTACTGCCGGATTCTGTTCCAACCGATCGCGATCCGTGGAAAGAACGTGGCGCAGGCGATTTGACGCCTCAGCAGCAGGATGTTGTTGAAGCTGTTGCTTCGGGTCGTTCTTTCGTTGTGGATGTGCCTCACGGTTCGGATGACACTGCGCTGGTGGGCGCGATTCTTGCTGATAGTGCGGCCTATGGTAGGCGCGTGATCCACTTGGGGGGTTCGCCGTCGCGTACGACGATGGCTGAAGAGCGTCTGCGTTCCTTGGGGTTGAGTGAAGCGGGGGTCCGTCTGGATGGCACTACCGCGGACGGGTCTGAAATCCGTGCGCGCATCCATCAGGTGATGACCGATACGTCCCCGGTTGCGGATATGGGTGAAGTGGACGAGATACGTACCAAGCTGCGCGATGTGCGTTCGCGTTTGTCGTCGTACACGACGTACTTGCATCGTCCGTTCCGCGCATTTGGGGCAAGTGCGTACGAGGCTCTTCAGGTGCTGACAGACCTGACAAGCGCGCATCCGAGCCCTTCTACCCGCGTTCGTTTCCGCGAGGATGTTCTGTTAGATATTGCTCAGGATCAGGGTGCGAAGGCTAGGGAGCTTCTGCACGAGGCCTCGAACTTGGGTCTTTTTGCACGCGCAACGGCGCATACCGCATGGAAGGGCGTTGTTATTTCGTCGGACGAGCAGGTTCCTGACGTTTTGTTGCGCGTTCATCGTTTGGCAACGGAAAGCTTGCCTGAACTTCGTGTTCGTATCAGCACGATTGCGGGTGAAGCGGATATTCGAACTGCGACAACTCTGTCTCAGTGGCTCGCTCAACTGCATATGTTTGAGGGTGTTCGCGACGTTCTTGATATTTTCACTCCGCAGATCTTTGAGAACTCGGCTGCTGACATGGTGATTGCGACTGCGTCGAAGCAGTGGCGTGCCGCCCACGGCATCACGATGAAGCGTTCAGAACGGACGCGTCTGTTGAAACGAGCCCAGGACTTTGTTCGTCCTGGAACGCATGTTTCGGACCTGCACGCTGAACTCCTCAAGGTGCAGGAACGTCGCGATGTGTGGCGCGACCATACCGGTGGCGACGGTTGGCCGACTTTGCCGAACCGTATGAATGAAGCGATCGAATTGACGACAAGCATTCAGGATGATCTGAAGGCTCTGCGCCCGATGTTCTTAACGGGTCATAAGAACTTCGAAGAGATGACGATCGTTGATCTGGCGGCGTTGTTCGAGTCCTTGGATACTGATCCCGAAGGTGCACGTGAACTGCCACGTCGCGTCACAGTGCTGAAGAAGCTCAAGGGTGCAGGTTTGGCGTCGCTGGCTGAAGACTTGCGTGATCGTCACGTTGATGACGAGATGGTGGATTCAGAACTGGATCTGGCGTGGTGGGCATCAATTCTTGGCCTGATGCTGGCAAGCGATCCGCAACTGGGTGGTTTCGACCCCGCTCATCTTGAGGCCACGCTTGAGTCTGGTCGTGCCCTGGATCTTGCCCAGGTGAATACGTTGGCTCCGCAGGTTTTGGGTCAGCTTCGCAGGTTGCGTTTACAGGCGATGGCGACACGCCCGGACCAGCAAGAACAACTGGAAGCTCTATTGGCTTCGGGCACGCCCGTTGGCGCGCTTGATTTCTACAACGCTCTTCCCCTGGTCCGTTACCTGGTGCCAGTGGTGTTCACGGTTCCTACGTTGGTTCCCGCGATCGTCAAGGCCGGACATCATGTTGACCTGCTGATCCTGGACGATATTGATGATCTGCCACTGGTTGAACTGATCCCGATTATTGCTCGTGCTCGCCAAGTTGTTGTACTGGCAGACTTGTCTGGCGCTCACGAAGGTGGGGCGGCGCGTGTGCTGGCCAGTGTTCTACCAACGACGCGAATGGACGTTGCACCGACGCGTTTGAATGACCAGGTTGCATTGCTTCTTGCTCGCCATGGCATCGACCATACGGGTGTCCCGGTCCCGTGGACGGCTGCAGCCGCTCCGATTACGGCGTTCTGGTGCGAAAGCTCCGGTATGCCCGCTCCGGGTTCTCACGCAGTGGAATCAACCACCGCGGAAGTCGATGCTGTCGTTGAACAGGTCATCGAGCACGCCGTGTCTCAGCCGGAACGTTCGCTGGGTGTGATCGCCCTGTCAACTACGCACGCGAATCGCATTCAGCGCGCGATCGAGAAAGTCCGCGCCTCGGAACCCGGACTGGCATCCTTCTTCGACGAAGCAACCGCTCAGCCGTTCGCTGTCGTGGATCCTGGCGGCGCTCGTGGTTTTAGTCGCGATCGGATCATCATTTCCGTTGGTTTTGCAAAGACCCCGCACGGGCGTGTGATCCATGATTTCGGTGTCTTCTCCAGCCAGAACGGGCTGTCGGCAATGTCGGATGTTTTGCGTGCGGTGCGTGGTGATCTGACGTTGATTTCTTCGATTCACTCCGGCGATATCGATCCGTCGCGTCTTTCCGCTGAAGGCGCCCAGATGCTCTACAACCTGATTGAGATTGGCGAAGGTCAGTCCGGTGTGGGGAATGGAGGGTGGCCGGTTCTGGAAGCTGAACCGGATCGTCTGCTGATTGACTTGGCAGAACGCCTGTATTCGATGGGGCTTGAGGTAGTCCCGAACGTGGGTATCCCGGGTGGAATGCGTATTCCGCTTGCGATTGGCCACCCGGAGGTTCCCGGTCGACTGCTTGTCGCGGTTTTGACTGATGATGAAGCGTATGTGGCGGAGCCGTCCTTGCGTGTCCGTGACCGTATGTGGCCGGCGATGCTTGAAGCCCAGGGCTGGAAGGTCCATACGGCGTTGTCGATGGCCGTTTTCATTGACCCGGCAAAGGAAGCAAACACGATTGTTCAGCTTGTTTTGGATGCGGTGGATGAAATCAACGGTGTGCCTGACCAACAGGTTGTCGAGGTCCCGATGGTTGTAGACGTGGATACCTCCGGCCCGGATACGTTGGTTGGCTTGAACGCTCCTGAAGTTGCATCTAGCGATGCGGGTCCTGCTGTGGCCCCCGCTCCGGTTTTGGCTCCCAGCGAGCAGGTGGTTCTTGAGCCTGAGGTACAGATCGTCCTGGAAGAACCGGCTGAATCCGGTGACGTTGGGGCACAGACGGATGACGTAGTCACGGAGCCTGCGAAGTCGGATCATCAGATGGATGCCCGCGAGCGCGCTGACGAGGTGATTACGGGCATGCTTGAGATCATCGTTGCGAATCAGCCTGAGACGGCGCGTGGTCCGCGTCCGGCGATCGCCCCTGGCCTGCCACTGGCGGCCTACTCTGATGATCAGCTTGATGAGATGGCGATGTGGATCCGTTCTGACGGCGTCGATCGCTCGTTCAATGAGTTGATTGACGAGTTGCGTGACGCTTTGGGGATTACTCGTCGTGGTTTCCAGTCTGATGCGGTGCTGGGCAACGTCGTGCGCAGGACTCGTCCGGCTGACCCTGACGAACAGTGATTCATGGTGTCTGAAAAACTGAGCGTCTCGACTGATTCGCCCGCGTTCACTCCCTCTGATCGGCGAGTTTCTGCTGAGCAGAGAGCGACTGTCGATCAGAGTGCGCCTGTTGAGCGTACGAAGAAGCGTCGTCGCGTGGCGACTTTCGTGTCTGACGTGGATCGTAAGTTGATTGCTCACGGGGTCGCGCCATCGTGGGAGGATCGCGTTCGCCCCGACGATCGCAGGGCAGGTTCGTTCGCGGATTCACCGGATCGTGGGGATGGGGCGAATGATCGTCGTCTGCTGGACAACGTTCCGCCTCATGCCCAAGCGCGCGCTTAGGTGCTCTCCGTTTTCTCCTATTGAAAAGGCTTCTCCCGCCACTTCATCGCCTGTCCTTTCAACAAGGGCGGAGTAGGGAGCTTATATCCGTACATAGCAAAAGTGGCTCCGTCCCTGTAGGGATGGAGCCACTTGAACGCGTGTAAGGAACTGAGTCTCAGTTCTTGTTCGCCAACAGGTCGCGGATCTCGGTGAGGAGCTGTTCTTCGGTGGAGGGAGCTGCCGGTGCTTCTTCTACAGCTTCTTCCTTCTTAGCGGTTGCGGCCTTGATCTTGTTCATCGGAGCAACGATCGCGAAGTAAACAGCAATTGCGACGAGGAGGAAGTTCACAACAGCGGTGATGATGGTGCCCGGCCGAATCGGGTCAGAGCCGTTGATCGTGAACTGGAGGACGGAGTCGAAGTTCGGCTGACCGATGACAGCGCCGATGATGTCCATGATGACGTCGGTGATAGCGGTGACGATGGGGGTGAAGGCTGCGCCGATGATGACGGCGACTGCGAGGTCAAGAGCGTTGCCCTTGGAGATGAATTCCTTGAATCCCTGGATCATTGTGATCTCCTGATTGAAGTGTCCCGCTAGCCATGTGATGTAGCCAAAGCGAGGCCAAGCGTATGTGTCCCGGCGTGGCCGAGAACGGTGTCGGTTACTGCTTCGTCAACGATGATGTCGAGACGAGCAGTAGCAGACGATCCCCATTGGGATGCGTCGGTTACTGACACTGAGGATATAAGTGCTTGATTAGTCAATAAAGATGCTGAACAGGTGTTTACGTCACAGTTGTCAGGAAAACCCCATAAAACCACGGAATCTCCGGCCTCAAGTGGGGGGACTTGTGTTCTATCTAATATGACAGAAATCAGGTTTTGTCCGGGTTTTAAAGTTCGTCCTAACGCTGATCCTGCCATGACGCTTTCCGAGAGGATTGTGCCTTTCGTGGCTGGCTCTCCTGTCCAAGTAGCGGGTAATACGTCGGTCGAGGTAATGGCGTCGGCGGGAACGAGCCGTTCTGGGACCTCGATTGACGTGACCGTCGAAGAGTCGATGGCGTCCCCGCGTTCAATGTCGGTGGCGAGGATCAGCACTTGATGTCCGCCAGAATGAGGGAGCAAGGTCAAAGCGATTGCTCCGATGGTGAACACGAAGATGATGGCGAGTCCAAGCCTGCGGATCGCCGTGAACGAAATGCGTCTGGTCATGCCTCAAGTAAAAGCACGCAGTCGCAGCCTCGCACCTGAGCGAAACGGAAACTGTGGATAAGTGGCACTTAGCGCGAATTGTGGATAAGTCGCGTGTAACCGCTGGGAGTCAGTACCCCGTTCACCCGCTGATCGTGAGGCTCAACGGGCAGATAATCGCGAGGATCGGAGAAAAACTCATTGTCGAAGACTACGGCGATAATCGGAACACCAGGCCGAGCGTGCTCGAGCGCCCGGTCGTACCATCCGCCACCCTGCCCAAGACGGACTCCTCGCGCATCCACAGCCAGTGCGGGTACAATGATCAGGTCGGCTTTCGCCAATTCGTCGGCGCTCTCTATATGCGTAGGAGTAAACCGCGGGCCAGTAGACACAATAGATTCCAGCTTCGCCTCCATTGGCCCTGCCGCCTGCGGGCGCGAATCCACGTACGTCCAGGCCACGCCAATGGCTGCCTTCCCATCTGGGTCGACGAGGCCGGGAATCAAACACCACTCACACGCTTGAAGTAGCCCGGCAGTGTCAGGTTCGCTGGGGCTTGAAATGAAGAGAGCGGGAAGAAAACTCGCGCCCTGAGCAGGGGGAGAGGACACGGAGGTAAGCGCGGTCTCGTCAACTGGCGCAGTGGATACAGAGGCGGAAGAAAACCCGAAATCTGCCAGCACCTCGGGCCACAACGCTGCCAGCTGAGCGCGTTCACGCGCACGCTGATCGGCGGAAGTGCAGACCCGACGCTGACTCCGTTGTGTGCGGATTCTCGCGCGAATGAGGGCTTTGTCCTCGTGTATCACTCGGTTTTGCTCCTGCTCGAACTAGGGTGGAGAGCATGATCGAGCAGCATGAGACTGTCACCCACGCGGTTGTTCCCGCCGCGGGACGCGGTACCCGTTTCCTGCCGATCACACAGTCTGTTCCAAAAGAAATGCTACCGAACGTCGGGCGCCCAGCGATCGACGGACGATACATGTGTGACCCCATCGTTGTCGACGCACTCACACACATCACTCCAGGAGCCGGCGGCGAATACCAGCTGACCGACGCATGTGCCCAGCTCATCGCCACGCCGCGCGAAAACGGTGGCGGACTGTACGGTGTCAAAATCGACGAACCCCGATACGACACCGGCGACAAACTCGGCTACCTTAGAGCCACCATCGCCTTTGCGCTCACCGACCCAGACATGGGGCCGGCACTGCGTGAATATCTGAACACCCAACCGAATGAGGCCTGATGCGAAGCGTTGCAGAGTTCTACCAAGACTGTCTTTCAGCCGTAGCCCAGCAGCCACCACTGGACGTGCAACTCGCGGACGCAGTGTCCTGCGTTCTTGCCGAGGACGTTGAAGCTCCCTTCGATCTTCCGGTCGCTGACCTTGCGGCCCGCGACGGCTACGCGGTGCGTTCCGAAGACCTTGCCGGCGCTCGCCCCGACAACGAACTCTCCCTGCGCGTCACCGAAGAAATCCGCGCGGGCGACGTGAACCCCGCAGCACTGGTGCCCGGAACCGCGATTCGTATCGCCTCTGGTGCCCCGATGCCGGCCGGTGCCGATTCGGTGATCGCCCTTGAATTCACTGACCACGGCATGGCGCAAGTCAACGTTCGAACCCAGCCAGCAGTCGGCGAAAATATTCGCCGAAAGGCAGAAGACGTTGAAGAAGGCGAAATTGTCCTGCGAAAGGGAACCCGCGTTGGTGCCCGCCAGGTCGCGTTGCTTGCAGGTGTGGGTCGCTCGCGCGTGTACGTTCACCCGCGTCCTCGCGTCGTCATCCTGTCCATCGGCGACGAAATTGTTGAACCCGGCGAAAAAGCGCGTCCTGGCACTGTCTTTGACGCAAACGGTCACGCCCTCTCAACGGCTATCGCCGATGCGGGGGCTCAGACCTTCCGCGTTGCCGCGGTCCCAGACGAACGCCACGTCCTGAGCGAAACCATCGAAGACCAGCTTGTTCGCGCAGACCTGATCCTGACCACCGGCGGTATCTCGCACGGTTCAGGCGATACGGTCCGCGAGGTCCTGTCCACGCTGGGCACCGTTCGTTTCGACAACATTGCCGCGTGGCCGGGACACATCCTCGGCGTCGGAACTGTCGGGGGCGACGACAACGGTGAGGGTGGAACCCCGATCTTCTGTCTTCCCGGCGACCCGGTCTCTGCCCAGGTCTGTTTCGAAGTCTTTGTTCGCCCAGCACTTCGTCATATGCAGGGCTGGACCCAGCTGACTCGACCCTCCGTGAAGGCTGCCGTCGACCGCTCTTGGTACTCACCGCGAGGCCGTCGCGAATTCGTTCGTGTCCGCCTAGTCGGCGACCCCAAGACCGGTTACCAAGCGAAGGTCATGGGTGCTCCCGCATCGCTCCTGCTCAGTGCGCTCGCGGAATCCAACGCGCTTGCCATTGTCCCTGAAAGCACAACTAACGTGCGTACGGGTGACATGTTGCAGTGCTTGGTTCTTGAGTGATTCTTAGACCCGCTCGCTGCTACCTGCTAGTGATCAGCCGTTACCTACTGTCTTCCGGTCGC
Organism: Pauljensenia sp. UMB6358; assembly: GCF_030216865.1. NCBI lineage: Bacteria > Bacillati > Actinomycetota > Actinomycetes > Actinomycetales > Actinomycetaceae > Pauljensenia > Pauljensenia sp. UMB6358. The sequence goes on from NZ_JASOMS010000004.1 coordinate 20,596, forward strand.
TAGCTTCAGCCCGACCAGTCGTCGACTACGTAGAGGACCAGATCATGTTTGGACACTTCATCCGGATCTGGGGCAGAACTCTTGGTGAACTGAGCCTTGAGGTCCGCGACCCAGTCGGTGAAGGGTTCATGCACGGGCGAGCGGCCTCGTCGATGACGAAATCGGTGGAGCACGAAGGTAGTGCGAAACCCAAGAAAGAGCAGGCGGAACTGCACCCGAAATTGCTACGAATTCGCCCTGCTTACGCCGGCGCTCACACGGCGATCGACCGAGTACGACGCGAGAACGCCGATTGGCTACAGCCCTGGGACGCAACCCTGCCACCGAACACGTACGGCAACGCAGGCCAGACGCTTGGCGAATATACGCGCACCATCGACAGGGCTCAACGCGCGGGGCGGGCGCTGGTGATGAAGCTTGAAATCGGCGGCGAGATTGCCGGACAGTTCTCGCTGACCAACGTGACGCACGGGGCGATGTCATCGGGGATGCTCGGCTACTGGCTGGCGGAAAAATGGGCTGGACGAGGGCTGGCAACATTCACCTGCGCGGCGATCATCGACCTGGTTATCGGCGAACTGGGACTCCACAGGATCGAGGTTGTGATCCGACCCGAGAACCGCGCATCGCTGGGAGTTGCTCGCAAGCTCGGTCTACACCGTGAAGGCCTGCGACCGCGCTACATGTACATCGACGGCGCGTGGGCGGACCATGAAGCGTTTTCGATCGACACGGAGTCTCTGCCGGCCGGTGGATTAGTGAAGAAAATTTACGGTCACGCGATCAGCCAGTAGGAGTCGCGTACGAGGTCTCGACCGGTGGTGTTGCCTGGTTTTCGTGTGGGCTGAACGCGCAGTCTTCAGGCGGGCTGAGGGGCAGGCGTAGCGTGGCTGGTGGGGCTGATGTTGCGATTGTTGCACGTGTGAAAGTGGCTTTGAGCAGGAAACACAACACGCGCCCACCCCACCATTCAAACGCACTTGAAAACCCATAGCGTTGTCCCGTGGAGTTTGGCGGAATCATCATCATTGCAACGGTAGTGACACTACTGGGGCTGATTCCCCTGCTCGCTGCCCGACAAAAAGCGAAAACTTTCAGCCGTGAAAGTGACCGTTTCTCAACGGGCATGAAGCTCCTCAACAATAATGAAAGCAACCGCCAAACCTGCGGTCGATCTACCGGGCAGTTGCTCGGTGTTCGTCGCACAATTACGCAAAGGGCAACGATCGCCATGGCAGATCAAGCTGCAATGAATGCGAAGATTCGTATCGAGCACCGCGCAAATAAAGCCGTGCGTGAGATTGCTAAGCTTCGTGCGCGTCGTGCTGCGCGCCTCGCCGCTGAAGCGGCTGCAGGTCGCCGTCGCCTTGGAGTCAGCGCCACCTGCGCTGGTCTGAGCGGACTGGTCGCCATCGTCTGTGCCGCGCTTTCGGCGTCTTTCCTCTGGACTCTGATCCCCGCAGCTCTGCTTGTCATGTCCCTAGTTGCCTCGCGCATGGCGGCAATTCGTTCCGACAAAGCAAACGAAGCTGAGCTCGAATTGCTTGAAAACCTGCGCAACGCAGCCTCGGCTCGAGGAGTCCGCAAGGAAGAATCCGCACCCGCCCCGAAGGCGCAAAAGGACGACCTCTTCGCCGGTATCACCGCAGATCGTTCCACGTCTCGCGCGACGGTCTCCCCTGCATCGCAAGCACTTGAAAAAGTCGAGCTGGACGCATCCGCTTCTACCTCGCTCGCCGAATCCGGTGACACCAACGTGATCGAGATGCCCAATGCGTCCGCCGATGCGGTCAGCGGTGAAACTCAGACGGACCTCGTCAATGCTGAAGACGAAGCCGAAGAACTCGCACTGACCGGCACCGCCGTTGAGCGTCGCACATGGACCGTCAACCCGATCCCCGCGCCACGATACGCAACGCGCGGTCGCGTCAGCGGTCGTTCGGTCCACATTGACACCGACATCCGCGGAATCCCGAAGGTTGGCGTGGCCGTGCCGGCTCGCCCGATCGCAGCAACTGTCGCCGAGAACGCCATGACCACCGAACAGGTTGTCGCAGACCAGGCTGTTGCGCTTGACTTGGACGCCGTGCTGGATGCTCGTCGCGCGCAGTAACTGACACCCGTGCTGACGCTCTGACTTTTTTGGACAGGCTCACCCGAACCTTTTGGACAGGCTCACCCGAACACCGGGTGAGCCTCTGTTCACTATGTGCGCTTCTCTACGCGCGTTCGAAGGTCGAAGTGTTTGAGATCGGTGCCTCGTTCCTGAGTCTTCGTTTTCCGTTTTTCATCGCTGCCCGTTGGGTGCTATGCTAAACGGGCACCTGGGGCTATGGCGCAGTTGGTAGCGCGTCTCGTTCGCAATGAGAAGGTCAGGGGTTCGAATCCCCTTAGCTCCACCATTAGGACGCTCATTTTGATACAAAAGTGTGAGTGCGAACAGAACCCCTTGGGTTCCGAGTTTTACTAGGTAAAACAAGGAATTCGAGGGGTTTGTTGTGCTTCTGGTGTGACCTGGGGCGGGCATGGAAGCGGGTACTTGGGCGCGTTTTAGGTGCTTCGATCGGATCGCGAATGACACTCTAAGGGGTAGTGCCAAAAAGTGTGGCTTGCGCCGAAAAGTATGAGTGCCGCCGAAAGGTGTCGGATAGACAGAGAAGTGCGGGACCCATCGGCGTGCTGGTTCCCGTAGCTTTGAGGCTATGGGAAAGAGTGGATGCGGCTATTGATACGTGACTGCGGTGTGTCGGAGCATGTGCTTACTGCTTGATTTGGCGCGATAGCACCGCGAAGTCGGACTTCGCCAGGGGATCTCCATTCTGATCCGATGAGTCGATGCAGCACCGAACCTTGTGCCGTCGTTCGGTCAACCCGTCACTGAAGGTGTGCACGCACCCACGGAGGTGGATGCGCGGTGACTCCGTCAAAAGGTTGAGTGTGGCGTCGAATTGTTCTTCGTGGCGCGCGTTGTCTGCTGGGCAGATGCTCGTGCAGGCGACGCAAAACGATAATTTACAGGTCATGTTGCAGACGCTCTACGGGTACTGGTTCTTGCAATTCGACTTCCCGGACGAGAACGGCAGGCCGTACCGATCTTCCGGCGGACGAATGGCCTGGAACGACCAGCTCAAACGCGAGATCCCTTTAGACTGGCGAGTCGGAGCTAACGAAGAACTCTTCGACGGAATCCGCACCGGACTCAACCCACGTCAGAACTTCAACCTCCGAACTCAAGGAATCGCTTATCTAACAGTGAAGAACTTGACGAAGGATGGCGGTCTGGACTTTACCTCATGCGACTACATCGACGAGGAAGCGATGGCTAAGGTGCGCCGCCGCTCCGATCTGCGGGTTGGAGACATTCTCTTCGCGAGCATCGCACCGCTTCGGCGATGCTTTCTGATCTACGAGGAACCACGAGACTGGGAGATCAACGAATCTGTTTTCTCGATCAGACCGCGACGCGGTGTTACGACGCCTGAGTATGTCTACTGCCATCTCATGAGCGATGCTTTCGTGAAACAGGCCGAACAGAGTTCAACGGGAAGCATATTCAAGGGCATCCGTCACGAAACCCTGAAAGGCATGATGACGGTCATTCCACCCGAGACCATTGCGCAATCATACGCATCCGCAGTCTCTCCGATTATGAGAATGCGCAACGACAATCTGGAAGAGAACAGGAAGCTACAGGAACTACGCGACTGGCTGCTGCCGTTGCTGATGAACGGTCAGGCGACGGTGGCGAGTTCAGATAAATTATCGTTTGCAGCTAGGTGCTCCCATCGGCGGCGGGGCTACCCAAGCCGGGAGCAGCCGCCGACCTGCGTTCTCCCCATAGACGGAGGACGACATGAAGCAACAACTCATCTCGGACGTTCTGCAAGGCATGCTCAACGTGCTCGACAACGCCCAGCTCAAGCAGCTCGAATCCACCCTGCATCGCGTGACCGAAGGCTACGAAGTGCAGGCAGGCCAACGGAAGCAAGCCAATGATGATGGTCTGCTGGCCACCTTCATCGCCGCGAAACGCTTGGAAGGCTGTTCAGAGAAGACGCTCATCTACTACGAGCGCACGATCGCAGCGATGCTTGACGGCACGGCGATCTCAGCGACCAGGATACGAACCGAGGATTTACGCACCTACTTGACCACGTATCAGCAGGAACGTGGCTCAAGTCAGATCACCATCGACAACATACGGCGTATCCTCTCCAGCTTCTTTGCATGGCTCGAAGATGAAGACCACATCGTAAAGAGCCCCGTTCGACGCATCCACAAGGTCAAAGCAGTCATCCGGGTCAAGGAGATATACACCGATGAGGAACTCGAAACGATGCGCGACCGATGCCCAACAGTGCGTGACCTTGCGATGATAGATATGCTGGCGTCCACCGGCATGCGCGTGGGTGAGTTGGTCAAACTGAACAGGGCAGACATCGACTTCGGGGAACGGGAGTGCGTTGTGCAGGGCAAAGGGAACAAGGAACGAGTCGCCTACTTCGACGCCCGAACCAAGATTCACCTGGGCAATTACCTCGACCGACGCGACGACGATGACCCCGCACTGTTCGTCGGCTTGTACGCGCCACACCGGCGGCTCAGCATTGGCGCAATCGAAGCAAGGTTGAGACAATTGGGGGAAGCGCTGAACATTGAGAAAGTTCACCCGCACAAGTTCCGCAGGACGCTCGCGACGAAGGCCATCGACAAGGGCATGCCGGTTGAACAGCTGCAGCACCTGCTTGGGCATAAACGTATCGACACCACGCTGCAGTATGCGATGGTAAGGCAGACGAACGTGAAGAACGCCCACAGGCGATACATCGGATAGGAAAGCTGGCATGTGGAAAGCAACGACCCTCGGAGAAGTTGCAGAGATCATTACTGGCCCTTTCGGAAGTGCGCTCCACAAATCTGACTATAAACCCTCCGGAACCGCCGTCTTGATGCCGCAAAATATCGGCAACCGAACCGTTGACTACCAAGACATCGCGAGAATTGGCGAAGAGGATACAGAACGTCTTAGTCGATATCGCGTGACGCAGGATGACATCATCTATGCACGAAGAGGTGACGTTGAGAAACACGCCTTTGTGACCGCCAACGATACAGACATGATTTGCGGTACGGGTTGCATGCGTATCCGCGTGTCCTCGCCTGAGGTTATGCCCAAGTTCGCGTCCTTTTACCTGAACCGCCCAGAGACTCGACAATGGGTAGTCCAACATGCTGTTGGCTCCAACATGCCGAACTTGAACTCTGGAATCGTCTCGGCGATTCCACTTTCCTACCCGCCAAAAGACGAGCAAGAAGCCATTGTCGACCTCCTTGACTCGTTAGATGTAGCGATCGCCACAAACGTTCAGGTAAACGATAATTTACAGGCGATGGCGCTGTCGCAGTTCATGCACCAGTTCTTCCGCAAGGATCCGAACGGCGAACTGTCTGATGTGTTGATCGAGCTACCAAAGTCTCAAGTGCAGGTGAGAGATGCGAAGGATATAGCCGGTCGCTACCCGTTCTTCACGAGCGGCGCTTCGGTCTTGCGTTGGGATGAGCCGCTGGCCGGTGGTCGCAACCTACTACTGAATACTGGTGGCAATGCAGACGTGAAGTTCTACGTAGGCGAGATGGCCTACTCCACGGACACTTGGGCTATCACCGCTCGCGATGACCTCGCGGACTATGCATATTTGCTGTTGCAGGCGATTTCGCCGGAACTTGACCAGAAGTACTTCCTGGGCACCGGTCTGCGCCACTTGCAAAAGCCGCTGTTGAAGAAGCGCCCGATCTACATACCGTCAGACGCTGAACTGAATGTGTTCAATGCCGTTGCAGTACCCGCAATGACGATGATCTCAGAGAACTTGCGGGAAAATCGACAGCTGCAGGAGTTACGCGACTGGCTACTGCCGATGCTGATGAACGGTCAAGCGACGGTGGCCAGTTCAGATAAATTATCGTTTACCTGATTGTTCACATTGATCTGTTCCTCAATGTTGAACAGGAAGTCACCTATTGACTCTTGAGCGGACTCAGAGGGAACCCACACCGTCACCCCGTAAATCTTTTCGGGGGATGTGTTGCGTTGGCTTGTTCCAGATGCAGTAGCTTCAATCTGCTGTCTGACTAAGCCTGTCGACAACAGGTAATGCAGATAGCGCTTGCTAACGCCAGACTTGGGCACGATCTTGCCTACGCGTTGGTTCAGAACGAAATGGAATTCGTCAGTCTGAGGTATGAAGGCAGAGTTTCCAAACAGCCCGACCGCTTGCTCGGTGAGCGGCAAGATCAGATCACCTGCCTCAAGGATGAATCGATGCGGGAATTCATCTGGATAATAGTTAGCTCTACTGGGATTGAACTTGAAGTTGTTGTCTTCACTGATGTTCCCGAGAGTGCAGAGCACATACTTGCCATTTTTCACGTATCTGGAACTTTTGAAGGCATACCCTTGCTCTATTGAAAACAAGTCTTTGAGTGTTGTCTTACGCAAAGTCAACCCCTCGCAGTCCCGTCATGATTTCGTCTTGCAGGCTCGCGCTCTTTGAGAAGAGGTTTTGGAGCGTGGCTTGGTATTCGGCCATTTGGGCTTGGAACTCTTCGGGGGTAAGGTCGACGTACTCGATCTTGACGTCGAAGTACTGGCCTGCTGCGAGGGAGTAGTTCTTTTCTTTGATGTCGTCGTAGCTGACGATTACGGAGAAGTCGTCCACAGCTTCTTGTTTGGTGAATGTCTCGACGATCTGATCGATCTCCTCTGCGCGGAGGCGACGCTTTTGGATGTTGCCTTCTTTGTAGAGTTCACCGAGTTTGGATGCATCAATCAAGGTGACGTTGTCACTGTTACCCGATTTGTCGAAGAATAGTACGGAGACGTTGGTGCCGGTGTTGGCGAACACGTTCGATGGCATGCTGACTGCGCCGTAGACGATGCGGTCGTCGATCAGGTGGTGCAACACGTTCTTCTCGACGCCGGTTTTGGCGGTCAGGAAACCTGTGGGTACGACGATTGCGCCTTTGCCCTCCGATTTGAGGGAGTTGATGACGTGCTGGATGAACAGCGGATAGATCGCCATCTTGTCTTTGTTCTTTGCGGGAACCTTCGGCACTCCGCCCCAGAAACGTTCAGGCATCGCGGACAGTCTCTCTTGGGTGTCCGAGAAGTCCATTTTGAAGGGTGGGTTCGACACCACGTAGTCGAACTGTCGCAGCTCGGATCCGTCGTCGCTCTTGTGATACGGCTGGGTGAGCGTGTCGCCCTGAACCGCGTGATCCAGTGACGAGACCAACGAGTTGAGGATGAGGTTCAGCTTGAGCATCTTGTTGCTGCGCTGGGAGATGTCCTGGGCGAAGATCGTGCATCGGTCTTCACCGATTGCGTGGCTGAGCGCCATGAGGAGCGTTCCGGTTCCGGCTGACGGGTCGTAGCACTCGACGTTGTAGAGGTCGTGTTCGTCTCCAACGAGTAGCCTGGCCATGATGGTGGCGATGGCGTGTGGAGTGTAGTACTCGGCGTACTTGCCTCCACCGGCGGTGTTGTAGTCCTTGATCAGGTATTCGAACACTGCGGCGAAGAAGTCGTAGTGCTCTTTGAAAGAATCCTCGAACGAGAAGTTCACCAGCTTATCTATAAGCGCTCTGGCGAACGCCGCGCGTTGTGCATCATCGGTGACGTAGACGGTGAGTCGCTCAAACAAGGGGATCTTGGTGCGTTCAGTGGTTTGGGTCGAGAAGATTTCGATGTTGTCATTTGCGATGTCCAGCATGATTGCGTCGAAGATCGCGTCGAACTCGCCCTTGGCTTGCTGGTTCCACAGGTTCGCGATGAGGTGTTCAGGCTTCAGACGTGGCACGTCAGGGGAGAGCAGATCAAGCAGATCGAGACGGTCGTCCTCGCTCATTTGGGCGTAGGCAACTTCCCACTGGTCAGCATCTGCAAGCGCGGGGCTGAGCTTCTTGATCTCGTAGCCGAACTTGTCATTGAGAAACTTGTACAAGAACACCTGTGTGATGATCTTGTACTCATTGCCGTCGTTACCCAGACCGTACGTTTGACAGGTCGCCTTGAGGGCGTCGATGAGTTCAGCGGTATCCCTCTTGATGTCTTGGCTCACGAAGTTTGATCCTTTCATCATGCAATCGTGTGTGCGCCGGTGTACTGGTCGCGGTATTGGCGGGTGATGCGTTCTTGCATGAACGTCTTGTCGGCTCGGGTGCCGTTGAGGTTGAGTTCTGCTAGACCTAGAGCCAGAGTCCGCATCACGACCTGGGAGAAGTACCCATCGGTTCTCAGAATGTCGGCTCGCTCGTAGATCTTGTAGTCAATCTCGTTCTTCACGACAGTTAGGAACTCGACGAGTTCCTCGTCATATTCAAACCCCATAGGTGGCTGCCCTGACCTGCGGCGCTGCTCACCCTCCTCCCGAATGCGTTTGTGAACGCGCACAAACTTCGGGTCGCCGTTGTATCGACGCAGCAAGGCATTGTTGCGACGCTTGATCTCGATGAGGCGATCCATGACCTGGTCGAGGGCACGGTCTTCCTCGTCGAAAGCGCTCATCGAGTCGATGACGAAGCCACGTTCTTTGAACCGGTGCATGAAGGCGTCGCGGAGGGTAACGAACTCCGGGTCTTCTTGGTCGATATTCGCTGTGAACTCGTGGATCGCGCGCCTCCACTTCGCTTGGAACTTGTCGCCTGCACCGGCGAGTATGTTCAGTTCCTCTTCGTTCTTTAGCCGGAACTTGAACTCAATGTCGAGCATCGCCTCGTTGATGACCCGTCGGGTTTCATCGGTGCTAGTGAACGCTTCTTTCTGGTTGAGGATACCGATGGCGTTCTCAACTTCGGAGAGCAGGGAAGGGAGCTTCTCAATGTTCATTCGCTCCATCGTGGCCTTGAGATCATCGTCGCCGAAGGTGCGCGCGAGGTTCATGCCTTCACGGATTGACTGCAAGGCCTTCCGGAGTTCAACGAGTGTCTCTTTCTCGTCGATCCCTGCGATCTGGCGGCTGAATTCTTCAGCGTTATCGAGATCGTAAGTGAAGAGGATGTTCCTGGCCTCGCGTACTTGAGCGACGAGCGCAGCGGGATCCTCAATTACTTGTTCAATCGCGGCGCGCCCGTCCTCTCCCGTTTCGTCCGGGTCGTTGAACTTGTTGAGTTCTTTGAGGTAGGCCGCGTTGGTTTCGTCAAAGTTCTGCTTGATGTCTGCGAAGTCCACTACGTACCCGTACTTGTGGTCTTTGTAGGGGCGGTTGACGCGCGTCAGCGCTTGGAGCAGGTTGTGGTCTTTGAGCTTTCGACCGAGGTACAGACGTTTGAGCCGGGGTGCGTCGAACCCGGTGAGAAGCATGTTGAAGACGATCAAGATGTCTACGGTGTAGTTCTTCTTGAAGTCTTTGATGATCTGCTTTTGAGTGTCCTTGTCATCGCTGTCGAACAGGATCAGTCCAGCACGTAGTTTCGACGGGTTGCTACTCGTTGCGTTGAGTTCGGCTTGGATTTCATCGAAGTACGCGGCGAGATTCCGAGCTTGTTGGCTGGTCTCGCAGATCACCATGCCGCCAAGGCTGTCGTCACCGTTGATCGTGCGGAAACGCTTGAAGTCGGTGATGACGTAACGGAGCAGTTCTTTGACGTAGTGCTCGTGTTCGACGATTTCCTTCTTGCTGACCTCTTTCTTGAGTACCAGATGGTCGAGGCTGTCGTAGATCTCAGAGAGCTTGTCCCGGTAGGCGGTCTCGATGTCCTCGCGGATGATCTTGAGGGTGTAGCCGTCTTGGATTGACTTGTCGTAGTAGTAGGTGTGCAGGTAGTCACCGAAGACTTTCCAGGATGCGCGCTCATCTTTGAGTAGCGGCGTGCCAGTGAGCGCGATCTTGACCGAGTTGGGGTCAGATTCGAGCATGTTTGCCAGGAAGCTACCTTTCGGGTTGTAGCCTCGGTGCGCCTCATCGATGATGAACACTCGTTGCAGGTTCGTCGCATAGGCGGATGCGTCGATCTTGGTTTTGTCCTCGTCGAACCGTTGGATGTTCACAACGGTCACTTCGCGCCGTCCCGAGTCGCCCTCGAGTGATTGATTCGTGCGGAACTGTTCCATCAGTTCCGCACGTGAGTTCGCGGTCTTAACTTCCAAGCCGCGCGCCTCGAACTCTTGCGATGCTTGCTCCAGAAGGTCGAGGCGGTCAACGATGAAGTAGAACTTTGCCACTTTGTTATGCGCCGCGTAATAGTCGGTCAGCACGTTGTTCAAGTAGAAGGACAACGCTGTCTTGCCACTACCTTGCGTATGCCAGATGACCCCAGAAGCTACACCCTCGTCCAGTCGTTGACGTACCGCCAAGGATGCGAACAACTGTTGGTAGCGCATGATGTGCTTTTGATCGGTGGATTCGATCTTTCCGTCAATCTCACGGTCGATTCGCACGTAGGCGATCCCGTACTTGATAAGGAACAGCAGCCGCTCTGGGGACACCATCGAAGTGAGCACCCGGTTCGTTGGTGTGTTCTCTTTCAGATTTGTGGCGTACTCAGGGGTGGTGCGAATGACTTGAACGTTGTAGTCAGCCAAGATCTGTCGCTCGACGTTGTCATCGACCTTTGCGTAGGGGAACTGGGCGTGAAAAGGTGCCTCGGCTGACCCCGCTGGGTTGTCTTCACGGAAGGTAGAGAACTTCGTGTTGCCGCGCGCGCCCGTGCAGTAGAAGACGCCCTGGATAGGTGTGATGCCTCCCTCCGCGTCGTACTCCATGTTGTTGGAGAAAATCATCAACTGCGTGATGTTGATAAATCGGCGGAACTTGCGATTCGGGAAACGCCCACGGTTCATGCGCGTGCTCTCCGCAACCATGCCGCCCCGATTGTTTGGCTTCTTCACCTCCACAAAAGACAGAGGGAGACCATTCACAAAAAGGGTGATGTCCGGGCGGAACTCGTCCTGCCCGTTCTTGCACGTGAACTCAGCAGTGAAATGAAACGTGTTGTTCGCGGGGTTGTCGAAGTCAACCAACTTCACTGGGCTTGAACTGACCAGACGGTTGTAGAAGCTTCGACCCAGGTCGTCGTTATCGAGTTCCTGCCGGATGCTACGAAGCACCTCGTCGGCGCAGCCGGCATGCTCGGGGTTGAGCTTCTCGAACTGAGACTTAAATACTTCGAGGAGGATGTTCGTATCCGAGTCATAGACGGTTCCGGCCATGTCCTCGGTGAGCTTCCCGAAGTAGGTGTACCCCAGCCTGGTCAGATGAACCATTGCTGGCATCTGCACCCTGGTCGCCTCATCAAAAGTCCGCATTCGTGCCATAATCTAGGCTCCTTCGCCTTCAACAACCTCGACGATGTCAGCGATGTCGCAGTCGAGGGTCTCGCAGATACGCACGAGTACATCAGTTTGTACGTTGCCGCCTCGCCCGAGCTTCGCCATGGTCGATGGCGAGATTTTCGCCTTGGTCTGAAGCTGAGTCTTGTTCATGCCTTTGTCAATCAAGAGTTTCCAGAGCTTGTTGTAGCTGAGTCTCATCACTCGCCCCTCTCGTCCTTTGTGTTCCATGCCCACCCATACAGTGATGCCGTGCCCTCGCCAAGCTCGATGACCGTGTGGCTTTCAACCGTCGCTTGGGTTGCAGCGGTGTACGACAGGTGCTTGTCGAAGGCAACGAACACTTGCTTTCCGAATCTCTCACTCTCCACGTACAGCTGCATGATCTTTTCGACCGGCTCGTCTCCAATGTTCTTGATGATCGTTGAATCGTGGATGACTGCGGGCAGGTTCGTAAGTTGAAGCACTGACAGATCGAACAGAATGAGGTTCTTAGCTTTGGTGCCGTCGCCTTTGTCTCTTGGTGTGCCGAACTGGTAGGTCTGATTACCTTGGGTTCCCTCTTTCAGCTTGAACTCGGGAGGGTTCTGACTGTCACCGTAGATTGTCTTGTTGCCATCGGCCAATGCCTGATTGAGCTTCCCGGTCATTTCTCCCAAGAGCGCTGGTCGTCTGCTCGCGAGTTCTTCAGCCGCTTCCTTGACCTCTGTTTTGGCGGCCTGTGTCTTCTCGAAGGCGTCGATCTGAGCGGTGAGGCGTTGAATGGTCGCGTTATACCGACCGGCGTCAGCAAGCTCTCGGTCGTTGAGGTTCGAAGAAATGCTGATGGCGGCCATCTGGGTACGAACCTGATTGATCTGCCCATCCAGCACCTCGGCGATCTCGATGTAACGAGCCTGCTGTTCATCGAGCTGTCGGTCTAGTATTCCGGTCAGCTTGCGATGGAAGCCTTCTATCTGACGCAATGCCGCGATGTTCGCGTCAGGGAAGAACACGCCAAGTTGGTTGATTTCCTCGGTGTCGATTTCTGGGGTACCACGACGGGTTCGCTCCAGCACAGCAAGTTTTGCTGAGACGTCTTTGCGGTAGGTGACGAGCTGGCTAAGCTGAGCGTTGAGTTGCGAGCGCTCATCGGCCTTGGCCATGTCCTCGTCGAAAAGTCGCTGATCAGTTTGGGAGCGTAACTGTGCCAAGTTCTCCTGCGCCGTCGCCAATTCACGTTGCGCCGTCTTGTACTCCTTATCCGTGCGCAACTTGATGTAGTCACTTAGCCCGAGCCTCGCTGCCGCCTTGAGCGTATTTAGCTGTTCTTGCGCTACTGCGTGTCTTTCTTCGAGGGCTTTCAGAGGTTGGTAGACGTCGAAGAGTTTCTCGAGCGCCTTGATGCCATCTCTATCAGCTGACTCAGCGACGGCCTTGAGAGGTTTCAGGTAGTTGATCGCTCTGTCTTTGGTGATCCTGGAGAAGATCCCGAACGCGCCTCGCCATGACAGGTCGGGGTCGGTTAGCTCATAGTTGGATTTCAGGAACTCTCGAAAATCCTTCAGTGTGAGTTCTTCGCCCGCGTGTTGGTAGTCGCTGTCCGTGTACGTCTGAACGAAACCTGGGCGTGAAGTGTCACGGCTGAAGTGGCAGAGAGTGTTTTGGAAACGGAACGCGAAGTAGATGGTGTGGTGCCCAACAGCGAAGGGTTCCACGGCTTCTGACTTGATGAAATCATCGCCTCCAAAGGCGTAGTCAATGATGAGCAGGAGCGTCGATTTGCCAATGGAGTTCGCCGCGTTCTGGCTACCCCGGATGATGTTGAGTCCTGGGTTGAAGCGAATGCGGCGGCTGCGCCCGTCGTCATCGGAGAACTGCTCACAGTAGATCTCAGTCAACACGGTGAATCATCTCCGTTTCTTCATCGAGTTGTACTCGGTTGAGTGCAAAAAGCACTGTTAGTGCCTCGATGAATCGCTGGGGGTCGTCGCGCAAACTCGTACAGTTCGCTTGGAGATCAGTTACTGCGGTGCCATCAGGGCTTATCTGCGACAGGACTGGCGCGAGATCTGAGAGGGTGGATTCGGCAAAGGTGAAGAGCTTATTTGGTAGGCGCATCGAACACCTCGCAGATCTGAACGAAGTAGGAAACGAAGATAGCGCACGTACGTTGCCTCTTGTTCGTACGTTGTTGCACCCAGCTCGTCAGTTGGTCGAAGACTTGAGCTTGCGTGTTTCCGCCCTGTTGAAGTTCAAGGTATCGGCCACGCATATCGTTCGACAGAAGCTGGAAGTTCAGGTGATCTTGGTCGTCCAGGTTCTTCATCCGTGATTCGACTGTCGCGTAGTAGTTTGTCATCGCGTCACGGACTTCAAGGAGGAGTTCTACGTCCTGAGTGATCTTCGCATCTACATCAACGGGATCGTAGTTGCGGTTGATGTTCGCGTGGTCGAGATCATCGCTACTGAGGCGGCTGACCTCTTCCAAGAGAGCGGTGATCTCACTCTCGAGTCGTAGAGGAGCCATCGCTTTGAGGAACAGTTCTTCTTGTTTCACCAAGTTCTGTTTAACGTCCGCCATCTTGGTTTGTTCTTCTTGGCTTGCGTTCGCGCTGTAACTGGTCGCGCATTGTGGGCACATCACGACGAAATCGTTGAAACCGGGTTCCGGGCAGTTGGCATCTATGAGCACGAGTTCCGAGACTGCGGCGCGATCTGAACCGGACGGGACGCTCAGGTCACGTTGGCATGAAGCACATCCGCGCGCTTGGAGGTACAAAGAGCTGCGGTTCTTGGACTTGGCGGAAGCAAGCTGTACCGCACGCTCGGCGGCTTGAGGGGCGACGGCGATTTTGGCCTTGGAGATGAGGAAGTCTTGAGCGATCCGTGCGCATTCTGAGCCGAGGTCGTACAGGTCGATGCCAGTTATGCCGTGCTGGCCAAGGTTCGCAAGCACCTGCTCCTTTGCGGGTATTGGGTGCTCATCGATGGCGGAGATGAAGTTGTCGAGGTTGAGGCACTCATACATGGCATTCGCCAGTTTCTTCGTGAACGCTGTGTCTGAGGTGAAGATCTTGCGACGTGTCTCTTCCGTCGCGAGCGTTGACGGGTCAGCAGGCGTGTTCCACCTGTCTTCTGGGACGCTCGTCAACATCGAGATGACTTCGGCAACTTGCGCAGCACCGTTCGATCCCTTCCCCGTAATCGGTTGCAGACACTTCAGCAGGTCACAGAACTTCACTGACACATCCGATCTTGAAGTCTCCCGGTTTCTCCCTTGATGGTCTCCCTCGATCTCCCTGCGTGAGCAACCCCGAAAAATAGTCTGTTTCTCGACGGCTGACTCACTCGGCAACGAGTGGTAGACATTACGGATTATATGCCTACTGCTCGGCGTTCGGGGAGTAAAACTCCGCGAACGCAAAAGCGAGCGTGTTGGTTGTCCGGAGTAGCGGGCGGTGGCCACCGTCAACTGCTCCGTACGCCCTGGCGTAGCTAATCAGGGCTGTCTACGAATCAACCGGAGACATGTTCGAGTAGCTACGGCGGGTACCTGCAATAGGTGCTCGCCGTAGTGATTTCGAACGACTTCTCCAGATCCGTGCACAACTGAACACCGCTCGAACGGGTCTCCCTTCCTCAAGGAAGGGCCAGACCTTTGGCACCCAAGAACACCCGCAAACTCGTTATCCGTTACGAACGAACCCAGAACATCAAGGAAGTGGCACCTTGTCGGTACGAGACCGTCGAGGTCTCTGAAGACGAGATCGCGGTCTTTGTCGAGACCGACTATCAGCGCCGCCGCACCGCCTCCACAGACCCTGCGAGCGTGGAGCGCCGAGATGCCCAGGAGATCCTCATTGAGGAGATCAACAAGCCGGAATACAACCAGGCGAAGAAGCACCTCCGTCATACCCGACACAAGACAGTGGATGGCACCGAGCAGCAGACCTCGGTGGTCGATGGTGCGTTGACGTCGACAGGCTACCTCGCCGACCAGGAGCAGTCCTCGGAGGCTGACAACCTGATCGGCGTGCTCGCTATTCGCCAGGCGCTCGATGCTTTGCCTGCCCGTGACTGCGCACTGTTGCTTGACGTCGCGGTGGTCGGGTTGACGCAGAAAGAGGCCGCCGCGCGGTATGGGATCGCCCAGTCGCGGCTATCGGCCATTGTTGCGCGTTCGAAGAAGACGCTCAAAGAGCTTCTGGAGGAGGGGTGATATTCGGGCGGGGTTCGAAGCCCTCTAGGTGCCAGACGATACCGACTCGGTGCTGGCTCCCAGAGAAAGGCACGAGAACATGAATCACACTGTCACAGCCCACGTCACTAAGGGCGACGGGCGTTCGCCGTTGTCGGGGTGCGGCGTCTGCGTTTGCCGCGCAGGTGGATGCGCCGCATCTTTGGTGGCACCGACCGCGTCGTGGTACTGCTGCCGGGTAAAAGCGTCGACGAACTCCACATTGTTGAACGCGACGACCTCACCGACCTCGCCGAAGCTGTCGGCGTCATAGATGGGGGTGCGAAGTGATCCCCGTTCATATTGCGAACCAGATCATCGATGGCATCAACCAACTCAACCGTGGTCTTGTTGAAGCCGCGAAGTGGGTCGAGGCACAGGCCTACGAGGGCTTCGAGGACGAGTATGCACTCGTCGGCGACCGCCCCTCCATCCCAGTAGAAGCAGCACCATCAACCGATGCAAAGCCGTCAGTCCAAGGCGAGGCGAACTCGGTTCCTGCCGTCTCGCCGGTGTCGCTTGTCGAGGTGCGCACTGCTTTGTCCACTCTGTCGCAGGCTGGTAAGACCGCCGAAGTTCGGCGTCTGATTCAGGCGGCTGGTGCGGCGAAGCTCTCCGAGGTTGATCCTGGCAAGTACGCGTGGTTGTTGGAGCAGGCGCGGGGGCTGGCTGATGCCTGACCAGCACGCTCTGCTCTCGGCGTCGGGTGCGCATCGGTGGCTGAACTGCACGCCGTCGGCGGTGCTCGAATCCGGTGAACCCGGCTCCACGTCGGATGCTGCCGAGCAGGGCACCGCCGCACACGCCCTGGCGGAGTGGAAGCTCCGCCGCGCCCTCCACCGAGCACCGGGCTTCAAACCCGAATCGACCTGGATCGATGACGAGATGGAAACCTTCACTGACGACTACGTCGCCTTCGTCCAGGAGTACGTCTCGTTGGCGCGGGAGGCCTGTGGTGATACGCAGGTGCTCATCGAGCAGCGCCTCGACTTCTCCCACGTGGTGCCGGGCGGGTTCGGTACCGGGGATTGCGTGATCATCGCCGAACCCACCTTGCAGATCATCGATCTCAAATACGGGCAAGGCGTCCTCGTCGAGGCCCTGAACAATCCGCAGTTGATGCTCTATGCGCTGGGCGCTCTGCACGCGTTCGGGTCAATGTATGACATCGCCGAAGTGGCGGTGACGATCTTCCCGCCCAGGCGTTCGAACGTCTCCACCCGGACGATCATCACCGCCGACCCCTCCGGCTGCGCAACCTTCGCTTCTCGGTCGAGTCTGGCATCTTGTTCATCATCCCCTCTGGGCGCAGGCTGGCGTATGTGAAGCCGCGTCTGGGTGAGAACCGTTGGGACGGCACGTCAATCACCTACAGTGGTGTCACCACGGGCAGGAAGTGGGGTCGGTTGGAGACCTACGGAGGGAAACTCGTCGAGAACATCGTGCAAGCCACAGCTCGAGATCTGCTTGTCCACGCGATGGGGCTCGTCGCCCGTGCGGGGCATCGGATTGTCATGCATGTCCACGATGAGATTGTCATCGACGAACCCATCGGCTCCAGCTTCACCGTGACCCAGGCTGCCAATTCATGTGCGTTTTACCTGGTTGGGCTGCCGGCCTGCCCCTCGCTGCTGACGGGTATGAATGCTCTTATTACCGGAAGGATTAGAGCAGGGATAGGAGCCAGCCATCTAGGACGGCGACGAGGGTGAACAGGAGGGTTCCCCGGGCGAACGATGCCAGATGTTTACGTGGATTACGGTAAAGCTCGGGGTTGTTCTTCGTGCCGGTGAAACGTACTCGCTTGGAATGTCTCCACCAGAGAAGGTCAATCACCAGCAAATCGAACAGATTCAGCGCCTGCCCTAAAAACAGAACATTCAGAAAGTTGCCGGTAAAGCCTGCTTGTTTTACCGGCAAGCCCGCCAGGAAAAGAACCACGCTGAACACCGGAAGACTGGAAAGGAAAGAGAGCGCTGGGGAGGTTTTCTTTCCAGCGTTATCTGTAATCTCAGGCCTGCCGTGTACTGCGTCTTGTGCTTCGCTTGGGTAGGAGGACAAGCTCTGAGCATTCTTTACGTCCGTGCCAGTACCTA
This sequence comes from Pauljensenia sp. UMB6358, assembly GCF_030216865.1. Classification (NCBI taxonomy): domain Bacteria; kingdom Bacillati; phylum Actinomycetota; class Actinomycetes; order Actinomycetales; family Actinomycetaceae; genus Pauljensenia; species Pauljensenia sp. UMB6358. The sequence goes on from NZ_JASOMS010000004.1 coordinate 38,240, forward strand.
GGAAGCACGTCAGCCAAAACACTAGGCATAACACTATGGCTTCGACGTACAACATTCCCGCTCCTCCTAGTGTTTTGTGCTACAGCACGCAGGCTAAAAACCAATCACGCTGCTTTCCCGTTATCAGGCAACCCGCCAATGAAATATGACGACTTCTCGTCCACCCGTCCGGATTCGTCGGTACTCGGGGCGTATGTGCGAGGGCTCCAAAGCTCAGTGACCACAGACCTGAACTAGCCCCGAAAGTTGGACTGGTTTAATTCTAGGTGGTTAGGGTTTCAAGGGTCTGATTCCGATATTGCATTGGGGTCAGGCCCTTGAATCGTTTTTGAAGCCGGGTGTTGTTGTACCAGAAGATGTAATCATCTACGGCCCGGTAAAGCTCATCAACACTGACGTAAGGGAGCGTCCAGGGGCCAGCCGGAATCCGGCAGTGAACTGGTACGAGCGGAAGTGCGTGGCCTCGTGAATGAGAGAAACGCGGACTTCATCGCGAAACTCGTTCCCGGGCGAGGGATGCAAGTGAAAGCGCCGAGCCACGCGAGCGGGCGTGAACTGAAGGTGGCGTCTTGAGATGGTAGTCTTTGAAAGCCCCAATAGCTCAGTCGGTCAGAGCAACGGACTCATAATCCGTCGGTCGTCGGTTCAAGCCCGACTTGGGGCACTCCTCCAATAAGCTCACGCGCCTGACCCCGAAAGGGTCTGGCGCTTTGCTTTTTCAATGGCTTCAGCTGGAACAAGCACTTCGACAGGAACGTCCAAGAAGCCAGCTGTGCGCCACAGTGGAGTGGACCCTGCCCTTATCGGACCTACCAGCCTTACGCCCGCTGGCGACCCCTGTGTTCACAGGGCCTGACCAGGTGTCCTGACCAGGTGTAAGGATAGGTGACGGTCGCGGCGCCGTTGTGAACGGCCTCGAGGTAGTTCGTGCGGAACAGATCGACCGCCCTGCCATCAGCGTCGTTTCGACGCGAGAAGCCCAAACGCCGACGAGCGGGGCCCGAAACTGACGCTTCGGACCCCGCTCGATTTGCGCAACTCCTGTCTACGAGGAGTGGCGTGTGATGGAGGCTCAGGCCTCCTGGAGAGCTGCCTTCTCTTCCTCGCTCAGGCGCGCGATGCCGATGCCGGTCGCGCCCCACAGGAGGGCGAAGCCGATGGCGATCCAGTTGCACACCGCCCACGGCAGGTACGAGAGCGTCGCGACGCCGAGCGTGCCCGCCATGTAGGCGCCAGCAGACGTCCAGGGGAGGATCGGCTCCCACAGGGTCGCCGAGTCCTCGATCGTGCGCGAGAGGTTCTTCGGGTCGAGGCCGCGCTTCACGTACTCGCCGCGGAGCATCTCGCCCGGGATAAGGAGGGAGACCTGGCCGTTCGAGGTGATGCCGATCGTCGCGAGGCCCGTGACGATCGTCGCCGCGATGAGGCCGAAGGTCGAGCGCACCGGCTTGAGGAGCTTCGAGATGAGGACGTCGAGCGAACCGGAGACCGAGACGACGCCGGCGAAGGTGATCGCGCAGAAACAGATGAGCAGGACCGACATCATCGAGTTCATGCCGCCGCGGTTGAGGAGGCGCGTGACGTCCTCGATGACGGACGAGGCATCGAATCCGGCTTTCCCGACCATCTCGACGTCGAAGCCGTTGACGCCTGCGACGACCGTGTCCTTGAAGGAGATGCCCTGGAAGACCACGGCGTTGAACATCGCGACCGCGCTGGACACGAGGATCACGGGGATCGTCGGCTTCTTCCACATCGAACCGCCCAGGACGATGATCACCGGCAGCAGGAGCAGGAGGTTCCAGTTGAATGCCGAATCGAGGGTGCCGAGGATCGTGCCGACCTTCTCGGGGACCTGGCCGCCGGACAGGCCGAGGCCGAAGAGGAGATAGACGACGGCCGCCGTGAGGAAGGACGGAAGCGTCGTCCACAGGAGGTGGCGGATGTGCGTGAAGAGGTTGACGCCGGTCGCCATCGAGGCGATGTTCGTCGTGTCCGACAGGGGGGAGAGCTTGTCTCCGAAGTAGGCGCCCGACACGACTGCGCCGGCGACCATCGCGAGGTTCGCGTCCATGCCGACCGCGACGCCCATGAAGGCGACGCCGACCGTGCCAGCGGAGCCCCAGGAGGTGCCCGTGCACAGGGAGACGATCGCGGTGACGACGAGGGCGATCACGGCGAGGTACTGCGGGTCAATGATCTTCAGGCCGTAGTAGATGAGCATCGGGATCGTGCCGCCCGCCATCCACGTGCCGATGAGGAGGCCGACCGAGATGAGGATGAGGATCGCGGGCATCGTCTTCGCGATCTTCTCCGCGACCGAGTCCATGATCTCGTTCCATGAGTACCCGAGACGCCAGGCGACCAGGCCAGCGACGACAGCCGAGGCGATGAGGAGGGGCTCGACCGGGAGTTCAGCGAAGATGTAGCCACCTCCCAACAGGACGATCAGCGTGATGACCGGGACTGCAGCGAGGAGCAGGCTCGGAGTCCTGCGCTCGGCCTTCGCCGGGGCGGTGGGGGTTGTAGGAGACATCGTTGTCCTTTCGATGTGGATCGTCAGTTCCTCGTGAGCGCCCCGGCGAGCCGGGTGATCCCCTCGAGGAGTTCTTGACGGGGGAGTGCTGTGTTGATACGGAAGAATCGATCGTATGCGGGACCGAAATCGGGTCCCGGGCTGACCGTGACGGAGGCGGCGCGCTCGGCGCGCACGAGGTCGGCTTCGGAGCCGATGTACGCGGAGGCGTCGATCCACAGGAGATAGGTGCCGTCCGGGTCCGAAACCCTCGCCTCCGGCAGGAGGCGCGCGAGGAGGGACCTCGCGGCTTCGAGGTTGGCGTCGATCTCCTTCGCGAGGGCGTCGACCCACGCGTCGCCCTTCGTCCACGCGGCGATGGCCGCCGGGATGGCGAAGTAATTCGGGTTGTGCAGACCCATGCGCCTCTTCGCTGCCTCGAGCTCGGCGCCGAGGGGCCCGTGGACGCAGATCGCCGTCGCTTCGAGGCCCGCGATGTTGAAGGTCTTGCCGGGAGAGGCGCAGTGGACGATCCGTCCGCTCATCCACAGGTCCTTCGCGACGCGGGCGAGGGCCGAGTAGCGCTGCCCGCCGGGGCGCTCGAAGTCGCAGTGAATGTCGTCGGAGAGGACGAGGGCGCGGCATTCGCGCAGCAGCTCGGCGAGTCGGCGCTGCTCGTCGGCGCTCCAGATCCTGCCCGTCGGATTGTGGGGGTTCGTCCACAGCAGCAGGTCCGCGTCGGCGAGCGCCTCCTCGAGGGCCTCCCAGTCGATCGAGGCGGAGGCCGCGGTGTCGCGCATGGGCACGCGGACGAGATCGGTGCCCGCGCGTTCGCACACCTCGAGGAGGGGCGAGTAGGCCGGATCGAGCGTGACGACGCGGACCGGTCGATCGTCTCGCGGCAGGACGTGATCGACGAGGGCGGCGACGCACTGGACGACTCGGGGGAAGAAGTGGACGTCCTCGACCTCGCAGGACCATCCGTGGCGGCGGGTCATCCACGCGGTCGCGGCTTCGGCGAAGTCGTCGAAGACCTCGGTGTAGCCGTAGGCGCCGAGGGCGGCGGCGTCGGCGATCGCCTCTCGGACCTCGGGGCAGGAGACGAACTCCATGTCCGCGACGGACAGGGCGATCGCGTTCTCGCCGAGGTCCTTGGCGAGCAGATCCCATTTCGCCGAATGCGTGCCCCAGCGCGACAGGTGCCGGCTGAAGTCCTCGTCAGTAGTGGTCATCATTCCCCCTCGGTCTCGTTAAGGTAGTTGTAAATGGAGAATCGCGTGCAGTGGAGGGCTTCGGCGGCCATTTCCGCTGCATCCCGCAGGAGGAAGAAGCCCCTCGCTTTGAGGAGTCGGACGACCTCGACCTTGTGTTCTTTTCTCATCTCGTCGACGGGAACCCCCGACTCTGCAACGGCCCGTGAGAGGAGGAGCGTCGCGAGTTCGTCGACGTCTCTAACGAAGACTTCGGTCGTCGCCTGCTCCTCTTCGGCGGAAATTGGGAGCGAGAGGCCCGCGAGCGCGCCTGTGAGGGAATGAAGGATCTCCCAGCTGGAGATGTCGCGGTTGATGCACAGGGCGGCGACGGGCTGGTTGGTCGAGTCGCGGATGATGGCGGTTGTTGAGAGAAGCTCCTTACCGCTCGGAGACGTTGTCCGGTATCCGATGCTGGTGCGCAGATTTCCGGAGGCGACGGCGTCAAGGAGCTTGTCGGTCGCCGGATCGCCGATCGATCGACCGGTGACATCGCCGCCAATCGCGACGATTGAATTCGGGAGCCGAGTGAGATCGTGAACGATGATCTCGGCGGGTCCGACAAGTGTTGCTTTCATTGGTTCAACCAGCTGTTGAAGGGTGGAGATAATCTGATCGTGCTCGTTTAGCTTCGACGGTGAAGCAGTCATGCAGAACCTCCGGCTTTGACGCTTTAATCGTTTATCTTAGTGACTCAATAGGTTCGCGTCAACAAACTGTTGAAAAAATTGTGTCTGTGCTTCGTTGCCCGAATCGGTGATGTCCGGAGCGGCCTCCGGCTCGACGGCGACGGGGACGATGTCGCCGAGTCGGACGACTCTGACGGAGTACTCGACGGGCACCGCTGTGGGGGTCGTCTCGATGGCCTGGTCCTTCTCGGGCGCGGCCGCACCCTCGTGAGTCGTGTCGGTTACGATCCGCCTTGTTTCCCGGGACTCCCGGGCTCTCCCGGTCTCTGACGGGGATGGGTGGCAGTCGATCGCGCATGTCGAGGCGCGGAGCGCGCGCGGATAGTGTTCGAGCGACCGATCAGCCGTGGTCGCCTCCGATTGTACGGGGGCGACCACGGCTGACCGAGGGGGAGGGACGTCGAACGGATCACCCGACGAGGGCGAAGACTCCCCACGTGAGGAGGAAGCCCGTGAGGCCGAGGACCGTCGAGAGGAGCGTCCAGGTCTTGAGGCCGTCCTTGACGGACAGACCGAGGTACTTCGTGACGATCCAGAATCCGGAGTCATTGATGTGCGAGAGTCCCAGAGCGCCGAAGCCGATGGCGAGGGTGACGAGCATCGTCTGGAGGGGCGAGTACCCCGCATCGGCGATCGGCTGGGCGAGGAGGCCCGCGGTGGTGAGGATCGCGACGGTCGCCGAGCCCTGCGAGGCGCGGAGCGCGGCGCTGATGAGGAATCCCGCGAGGATCAACGGCATGCGCATCGCGACGAGCGAGGTCGACAGAGCATCGCCGATGCCCGAGGCAACGAGGACCGAGGCGAAGACGCCGCCCGCGCCGGTGACGAAGACGATGACGGCGACGTCCGGGAGCGCCGAGTCGAGGACGGAGCCACGCTTCTCGAGGTTCCACCCCTGGTGGTGCCCAACCGCGATGGACGCGACGATGACGGCGACGAGGAGGGCCACGAGGGAGGAGCCGATGAGGCCCATCCACTTCCGGGTGGGTCCGTCGTCGAGGAGCATGTTCGAGACGGTGCCGCCCATGATCTGCACGATCGGCAGGAGGATGAGCAGGACGACGAGCCTGGCGGGGATCGCCTTCCTGCCGACGGCGAGCGCACCCTCGAAGCCCGCGGAGCCGACGGAGCCGATGTGGGCGGAGGCGGGGGAGTCACCGAGCTCGTACTTCTCGACGTCGATGAGCTTCGCCGCGAAGTGGCCGATGAACGCGGTCGCTGCGCAGATCGGCAGGCCGACGAGGATCATCATGCCGGTGTCCGCGCCGGTGATGCCGGCGGCCGCGACGGGGCCGGGGTGGGGAGGCATAGCGACGTGCACGGTGAGGAGGACCCCTGCGACCGGAAGCCCGATCCTCATCGGGTTGATGCCCGCGATGCGCGCGAAGCCGAAGACGATCGGCGCGAGGATGATGAAGGCCACGTCGAAGAAGACGGGGATGCCGAGGACGAAGGCGGCGGCGACGACCGCGCCGATCACGCGCTTCGCGCCGAGCTTCTTCGTGAAGGCGAGCGCGAGGGCGTCCGCGCCCCCGGCGGTCTCGATGATCCGGCCGAGCATAGCGCCTAGGCCGACGACGATCATCACGGAGCCGAGGGTGTTGCCCATGCCCTTCTGGAGTGTGCCGACGACCTCCTCCGGCGCGATGCCGGTGACGAGGGCGGTGCCGAGCGACACGAGGAGCATCGCCACGAAGGCGGACATCTTCAGCTGGATGACGAGCAGGAGGAGGACGAGGATCGCGCCCACGGCGATCCCGAGGAGGATTCCGGTGCTCATGTGAACCTCACCTGGCGGAGACGACGCGGATGACGGTGGAGTCGTCGTCCCCGCCACGCCCCTGCGCATTGCCGAGGATGTAGAGCTGTTCGGTGGCGGCGGCCACGGGAACGGCGATGCCCGCGCGCTTCGCGGCGGAGGTGACGATCCCCATGTCCTTGACGAAGATATCGAGTCGCGAGCACACCTCGGGATCGGCGCCCTCCCAGGCTTCGATCGCGCGGGGCCCACGGTTGCCGAGCATGAAGGACTGGGCGGCGCCGGCCATGAGCGCGTCGAGGACCATCCTCTGATCGAGCCCGAGCTTCCCCGCGAGGGCGAGCGCCTCTCCGGCGGCGGCGATGTGGACGCCGCACAGGAGCTGGTTGACGGTCTTCATCGACTGCCCCTTGCCGGGGGCGTCGCCGACGAGGACGAGGGTTCCGGCCATCTCGTCGAGGACGGGCCTCGCAACTTCCCAGACCTGAGGGGTCGCGCCGCAGGTGACGAGGAGATCGCCCTCCCCGGCTCGGACGGGGCCGCCGGAGACGGGTGCGTCGACGAGGCCGATGCCCGTTTCGGCGAGGCGATCGGCCTCAGCCTCGACGGCTTCGGCGCCGACGGTGGAGGTGAGGATGATCGCGGCTCCGGGTCCGAGGACTGGGACGACGCCGGAGGGCCCGTGGAGGACCTCCTCGAGCTGGGCGGCGTTGCGCACGGCGATGAGGACGAAGTCCGCGCCGGAGGCGGCCGCGGGGGCGGAGTCGGCGACGGCGACGCCGCGCTGGGCGGCGAGGGCGCGGCGCTCCTCGAAGGGGTCGAATCCGGTGACCTCGAAGGTCTTGGCGAGATGGGAGGCCATGGGCAGTCCCATAGCTCCGAGACCGAGGACGGCGATTCGCTTTGACATGGGTGTTCTCTCCTTGAAGGTGGAGGCCGCGGACCTCGTCGTCCGCGGCCGGACGGGGGATGAAGGTGCTACTTCTCGAGCTTCTCGACGACGTCCGCGAGGGATTCGTCGGTGCCGACGTTGCCCGCGAAGACGATGTAGGGGACGCCCGCGGCGATCCCGTCGACGGAGGACCAGAGGGAGACGATGCCGGGGAGCATCGGTCCGATGACTCGGGCGCGCCGGATCTCGAGGCCCTTCGAGGCGACGTCGGAGGAGGTGATCCCGCCCTTCGCGACGACGAATCGGGGAGTGACCCGCTCGACGACGCCGTGAACGACGGCGACGATCGCCGCGGAGATCGCGCGCGCCTGGGCGAGGGCGGTGTCCGCATCGAATCCGGAGAGCATCGCGCGCGAGGTGCGCAGGATGATCGTGTTCGTCTCGAGGGCGGCGGCGGCCTTCTCCACGAGCTCGCGGATGTGCTCCTCTGCGCGGTCGCCGGTGATGATCCGCGCCGAATCGAGGATGAGCACCTCGGCCTCGGACCTCGCGGTGAGCCGGTCGAGCTGGCGGGCGGTGACGCCGACGTGCGAGCCGACGACGACGAGGCCGCCGGCGCTCGGGATCCTCCCGGAGCGCGACTGCGCGATCTCCTCGGAGGTGAGCGGCTCGTGGGCGACCTGCCCGATGCGCTCGCGGACGAAGGGCGGGCCGACGCGGTAGACGAAGCGCGAGCCGGCCTCCTCGGCGCGGATGAGGGCGAGGGCGAGGGCTCGCATGTCCGAGGCCTCGACGACGTCGACCGCGATGGGCTGCGAATCTCGGGCGCTCCTCAGGATCTCGACCGTCCGATCGGGGTCGGTGCGCAGGGTCTCGATGTCGATGAGGAGGACCTGCCCGGCCGGGGTGCGGCCGCCGGTCTTCTCCTCCACCCAGTCCGCGATCATCGAATGGGCGTACCCGAAGGTGTTGTCCTTCGCGAACTCGGACTCGGCGGCGGGGACGTAGCCCGCTTCGGCGGATCCGGCGTAGTGGATCCCGCGCAGGGTGATCCTCCCGGCCTCGGGGAAGGCGGGGACGAGGACGACCCCGTCGACTCCGCGTTCGCCGTTCTCCTCGAGGGCGGCGGCGATCGTGTCGGGCTCGAGGGGGAAGTGGCCGCGGAGCGTCGAGTCGGAGCGGGAGACGAAATCGACCTCGACGCCGAGGCGTTTCGCCGAGGCGAGGGCGGAGGCGACGACCTCGCGATTGACGCGCTCCGCGTCGGCGGGGGCGAGGGAGCGCGAGTTCGTCATCACGTAGACGGCGGGGGAGCCCGTCGCGAGGGCCCAGTCGAAGTCAGCCTCCTCCCATGCGGTGAGGACGGGCAGATCTGCGACGGACTGGGTGCCCGTCGGGTCGTCGTCGAGGACGACGAGGACGGGGCGCCGGGCGGCGGAGGCACGGGCGGCGTCGACGTCGGCGGGGGAGACGGGGGCGTGCGGGGGGAGCCCTGCGACGAGTTCGTCGCGGCTGATGAGCGGCATGACACTCCTTCGGGATTCGGGCCCTCTCGTCCGAGCACCATTGCTCAGACCTCTGAGGACTGGTGTCACTATACGCCACGCATCGGCGTGCGCGCAAGTAGTCCTCTGAGGACTTGTGGATTCCGTTCCTACTCGACCGTGTTCGCGAGAAGATCGAGCCGCGTCTGCGTCATGTGCGAGCGCATCGCGTCCTTCGCTGCCTCCTCGTCCTTTGAACGGATCGCGTCGAGGATCGCCCGGTGGTGGTCTTGGGCCCGCCTGCGCACTTCGGGCTGTGAGGCCGTGACGAAGCGGGACTCGTGAAGCGCCTGGGCGAGGGGGGCGAGCACGACCGGCATGAAGGGATTCGCGCTCGCCAGGAGGATGCGCCTGTGGAAATCGAGGTCCGCATCGACGTTCGCCTCGATCTCCCCGGCCGCCGTGGCCTCGTCGATCCGTTCGAGCAGGGACTCGAGGGCCTCGAGGTCCTCGTCTGTGCGGTTGCGCGCGGCGAGACCTGCGGCCCCGACCTCGATCATCCGTCGCAGTTCGACGAGTCGGAGTCCGGCGTCGCGCGGCGAGGACTCGCGCATCGTCAGTGCGATGACCGTCGACAGATCGGTCCACCGGGTCCGCGGCGCGAGGAAAGTGCCGCGTCCCTGCTGCACCTCGAGGACCCCCCGATCCTTGAGGACCTTCACGGCCTCGCGGACGGTGAGGCGGGAGACGTCGAGCTCCTTCGCCAGGTCGACCTCGCCGGGCAGGGCGTCGCCCTCGCGGTACGCGCCCTCGACGATCCTGTCGATCACGGTGTCGACGACCTGTTCGACCAAGTCCTTGCGCATGCCCCCTCCTTCGCTCATTAGGATTCTCCCATAGATGAGGAGGGGCCTCTAGATGAGGAGGGGCCTCTGAGCCTTCTGGGGTGAACGTCCGCCCCGCCCTCGCCGAGCGCCCGACGATTTGAGGTGTCAGGGCGAGCCGGCACTCTTACCCGCCTTAAAGGGTTTGTAAGACAGTGTTTTAATGGCTAAAATAATTAATAGTCAGAAATACCAATATTTGCCTTCAAAAACAAATTATGGCATCAGAGACGGAAAGTCCCCCCCCATGAAAGTTTCGTTCAAGCAAACCCTGTCTCTACTGCTGGCGCTGGCATTGATACTTCCGGTGGCAGTGATGTTTTCCCGGCTGCTGACAGCTGACGCTGCGGAAACCAGCAAATACCAAAATTCCATGGAACTGGAACCGGTGAAGCTTCCTGATGGCAAAACAACGGAAGAGTTCGTCAAGAATCCGGAGCAGCCAGATATCTACACCCTCCGTAGCGATTATCGGGTTGAGAGAGATGGAGACTATGCCATCAACTACCAGCCCTATGTGGCGACCGTAGGGGCAGGTGCTACTCAAGACGAAAAAGGCAAGGTAAATAAGACTATTAGCCTCCCGGATTTCCTGGGTTACGATAAGCCTCAAGGTAATTTCCCTATCGACTACGACACGGTGGTTAACGAAGCTAAAAAGGGCGAACAGAGTGGCGATGATGAATACGGAAAGACCTATCAGAAAACTCGATCCTTTAAGTACCCGGCTGTAAAAAATAGCGTCAAGATCAAGCATGTTTTCCAAGACATCAATGATTTTGACAAATATGGTACAAAACCCGGGGAAACAGAAATAACTGAAACTACTGAGGAAGGTAGCGTCGGTTCCGATCTAGAAGTTAAGCCTTTAGATGAAGCTCAAATAGCGGGTTTTATTCCAGAGGCTGATTCTATTACGGTGCAGGTTCCCCAAGACACGAAGAATTTTTCAGTGGAATACCGTTACAACCGTAACCACTATGACGTCACTTTCGACACCGATGGGGGTGCGGAACTTCCTTCCCGCACTCTGTACTACGGGCAGGTCATCCCCACTCTCGAGAAAAAAGATATTCCCGAAAAAGTGGGAGCTACCTTCCAAGGTTGGAAGCCTTCGATTGACCTAAAAGATGAATCTGGCAAGACGACGTTTAAGGCCGGCGAAGTTATTAAAGACAGCAGCGGGAATGCGATTAAAGATCTCAATGCTAAGCTGATTATTCCGGCTGAAAACGTCAAGTTCACCGCGGCGTGGAAAGATAACGAGAAGGCAGACTATGTAATCCAATTTTGGACGGAAAAGGCCGACTACCCCGAGGGGGCTTCTCTTTTAGAAAAGTACGACTTCGTGGGTACCCATGTGTATAAGGATCAGGCCACCGGTACTCGTCCAGACCTTGAAAATGAGACGGTAAAAGGGGTGGAGTTTCCGGATCTAGATCAGGCGCGGTTAGATAAAATATGGAACAACCAAAGATTTTACCGTGGCGCCTTCCTTTACCTTAATAAATTTTATAAATACAATAAAGATTTAACCGATAAAGAAAACGCTGATCCAAATAGCCCAGACGTAGTAAAGGCGGTTTCTTCCACCGGCAAAACCATTTATAACATCTATTATGATCGCCAGGTGTATGACCTTTACTTTACGAAGTCGAATGCTAAGACGGGTGATCAAGCTGAGTCGACCTTCTATCCGGAAATTTGGAGACACGGTAAAAAGTTAGGGGAACCAGGTAATCCATACCACTTTAAGGCCCGGTTTAACCAGTTGATGACAGAGTGGCCAGATGACGCCCAGGAAACCAAGGGGTTTTCCGAGGGTAAGCAAAGTTTTGGCTGGGGACCAAACTACGTTATTCCAAATTGGCAATACCGCGATACTCCTCCCTACCGGCTCTCGGCTGAAGAGTTTCTCGATATGGCAGCCTACGAGAGACTGGGTGGTTACACTAACGAGATTGATGCCGGAAATGGCGTCACTTTGGACGTCAACTGGAATGCTAAACCGAGAACTTTCACTACTCTTTCCTTTGGTATCGAACAACGGGGTGGTTCCGGAGAAGAAACTCAGCCAATACCTCACCACATGGACTTTTGGATGGATGGGTTTGAGTCCGGAGAGACCATCGTTGACTACAATCTCTATCGAACCAAAGCGGATACCGAAAGTTCAGCCTATGGTCACCCGTACCCAAAGGTGCAGGGCTTTACCCCTTACGGCCTATCCGAACCCTCCCAGAAGCTTACCGAGGATGAGCTTGCTGCTATGAACGAGGAGCGGGCAGATACAACTCCCCTTCCTGACGAAACGGTAATAGACCCCTATGGCAACGAAAAAACCAAGGGCGACATGCAGTTTATGCGCACTTTCTTTAACCGAGCCGATGAATTCGGCGATCCGCGGGCAGAGGAAGGCGAGCCATTTGATAAAAATGGCTATATTCGCTTCCAGTACCACCGGAATAAGTACAAGTTGCGGTTCAACAATGACCCCGCAAACCTCAAGGACGACAGCGAGTACGACGAGACCAATCAGACAGACGTCTTCTACCAAAAACCCTTAAAGGATTTAGACCTAGATAACCCGCAGACCTTAATTGATCTAGAGCTGACGGATCTGGTGGAAAAAGATGACGAGGGAAATGATCGGATTAAGAGGCCTAAGGGCCTCGCACCCCAAATGGTATTTAAGGGTTGGGCGCTAGACCCGGCCGGGCAGAAACTGGTTTGGGAAAACAAGGAAACTATGCCTGTGCACAACCTGGTGCTCTACGCCAAATGGGGGGAACCAGACTATAAGTGGAAGGTAACCTTCGATCCCAATGGGGGCAAGCTAGATCCCATTGAGGAGAAGAATGTTACCACCGCACCTAAGACCATTAAGGAAGGCGATGTCTCTGACCAAAAAGAAGTCACCTACGCGAAAAAGGGTGAAAACGAAGGGGATAAGCAAGTCTTTACTGTAGTGCAGCGGCAAAAACTGGTAGAACCGAATAAACCAACCCGAAAAGGCTATAGCTTCATGGGTTGGGAGGTGCTGCGCTATCAGAAGGATGCCAATACCGGCGAATACACCGACAAAGTGGATACTTCTTATCGGGACACCTATAAAGTTCCGGAACTTTACTCCTACGGTAACGACGTAGTCAGTTCCATTTACCTGAAAGCCATTTGGTTAAAAAATGATATGCAGGATGTAAAGGTTTTCCACCACTTCTTGGATAACGATCTCGCAATTGATAAGACCGTGACGGATAATCCGGCTACAGAAACTAAAGGAAACCAGCGCGCCGAAAAATACGTGGCCGCCATTGGTTCTAAGCAAGATGCCAAATGGATTTTGGCTTCCGATGAAGAATTGCGGAACACCAAAGACGAAGAAACTAAAAAACTCTATGAGGGTTATCAAAAGCTGGCTGGCGAGCATCGGGCAACGAAAGATAACACCTATTTCCAGACGCTTAGGGTAGAACCGAAACAGATTCTAGAAGACGGGAAATTAGTTGATAATCCGAAAGCCAAGGACAATGAGTTCCACTTCTTCTATCGCCCCTTCCGGACCCGTGATTACAAGGTTAACTATGTGGACCAAAGAGCTGAGACAGAGCTGGCGAAAGCCACTACCGATGCGGAAAAGAAAAACATTATAGAGAAGTACCGTATTCTAGACCAGGAAACAGTGACTAGCCTCTGTCGACATTACGATGCCAGAAACTATAAGCCGATAAACGGCTGGAGGCTAACGTCTGCTCCCCAGCAGCAGCTCTTCTACGATGTAGATGAAAAGACTAATGAATTCAAAGGAATCAACGGTACCGGTTCCGATGAGATTACCTTCTACTATCAGGATGTCAGGGTTATTGAGGTGCCCTCAAATAGTCCTACTCCTCCAGACGGGTACGTCCGGGTAACCTTTAAGGCCAGTGAGGGCGGCTCCTTCGGTGCCGGCACAGATGGGAACCCCATCAAAGAAATTAATTACGATGTACTGAAGGGGCTTAAGTCTGATCTGCTTCCAGTTCCCCAAGAATTGGAGAATGGAAAAAAGCCGGACGAGAACAAGCACTATGTCACGCCGGAAGAAGGCAAGAGCTTTAAAGAGTGGGATAAGGAACCACTTTTATCGCCGGGCACGGAGATAAAAGAAAACCATACCTTTACCGCACAGTTTGATTGGTCAGATCTGATGACTAAAGGGGTGGCGACTACCGAGTCCTTTAAGGCATCCGATGACACCTGGATCAATAATTTTGTGCCCACTCTGGATGAGCTGAAGGCAGCTATTCAGCTGCAGAGTAAAGACAAAACCAAGATAACGAAACTGCCTGATGACGCGACGGTAGAGTTCGTAGATGAAAACGGTACCTCCGTAGCCACCCAGAATGATCTTTACACGCTGGTAAAAGAAGAACCGGATTCAAACGAACTTGTTCGTACCGTGAAACTCAAAGCGAAAGTTAAGTTTGCGGGCCGAGAAAAGATTGAAGAGATCGAGTTGCCCATAAGGGTTTATAAGAACCGGTACGATGCGCCCCCTACGGGACCCATGCCAGACTTCTTGAAGCAGGCAACCGATCCTCATGGCGATTTGGCGAAACTCTTGGATGGAAAAACCTATGTAAAGGTGACGGTGGAGCCCTCCAGTCGACTGGACAAGCTGCCTCCTCAGAGCTATTGGGTTAACCCCAAGGCTTGGGTAGAGATTCCCGAGATTGCAGTCAGCGATAAAGATAAGGCCGCAACCGGGTTGAAGCATTGGTCAGCTGATAAAGCTGCCCAAAATGAGGGGCAAGCTAAACTGGGAGTTTATGACTTCACGAAACGGCATAAGTTCAGTGAGGACACGGAGATCACCCCGGTATTTGCAGAAAAAGTGGTGCCCTCCGTACCAGTAACCGGAGCTAATGTGCTGGTTTATCTCTATGCGGCAGCCTTGTTTACTGTAGCTGGCATTGCGCTGGTGATCAGCAGGACCAGGAGGAAAGCGTAGCGGGCATAACCCGCGGGGCTGCTGAAGCTTTGGTGGAGGCTTTGCCAGCGCCAAAGTCAGCGCCAGTGCCAAAGTCAGACTCAAAGTCGAAGTTAGCGCCAGCGCCAAGTTCGCCAGCGGCTCGTTCGGATGAAGAAGTAGGCGGAGGCGCAAACGAAGAAGTAGACGACGAAGCGGCGGCTCGAACCGGGAAGGTCCGGGCCGCCGCTCGGCGCTCACATTTCACTCAGTCACGGGCTGGGTAGTTGATCCGGGAGACGTGTCAGCGAACTCTACGTGCGCGGCCGTTTACGCGCTTGCGCAGGAGAAGCGCCCAGGCGCACGCCCCGACGAGTCCGCTACCGCCGATCCCTACGAGGATCCACTGCCACCAGTTCGAGCCGCTCCCGTACGAGGCGGAACCGCGCTCAGGGTTGAGCAGGGCGCTCACGGGGGCAGCGGGCTTGGCGAGTGCCCGCGTCGTGGACGCTCCTGACTGTGAGGAGTCCGCGAAGTCCAGACCCGCGACGCCGCTCGACTGGGATTCGTCGGCGCTGGAAGCGTCCGATGCGTCGGAGTCGGAGCTCGTTGACTCCGCGCCAGTCGCCGAGTTCGACGACAGTAGTGAGCCGGACACGGTCGACCCACCGGTTACCGGGGTTCCGGTCTGCCCGGCACCCTCGGCGAGGCGTGCGGCGGCCGCGGTCGGGTTCTCGATCGGCGAGGCCGGGGCGCTCGCACTTGCTGAGGGGGAGCCCGTGGACGGTGATCCGGTTGACGGGGAGGTGCCCGGAGCGGGCGTGGGCTGGACAGGCCGCTGCGCACCGTTGTTCGGGTTCGTCCAGTTCCTGTGGGACTCGGCGTTGAGCTTCGCGACGAGTTCGTCGATGGGAAGGGCGTCGCCGGGCTCCGGGTTCGGTGCGGGCGAGGGATCCGGCTCAGGCGAGGGGTTCGGCTCAGCGCCCCTCTTGATGGCGTCGTCGCCGACGAGGAAGATCGCATGGAGCGTCTTCTCGATGGTGGAGCCGTCAGCGAGGTGCGCGGTGTAGACAAAGTCGGTCGAGTAGCGCCCGGGCTTCGTGAAGTAGAAGGCCTGGTGGTCGTGTGATCCAAAGAGGTAGTGGAGGACCATGTCGGGCTTCGTCGAGTCGAGTCGGGGCGTGAATCCCTCAAAGAGGGAGGAGACGCCGGTGACGAGGCGACCTGGGCCGGTGAAGTTCCTCATCGCGACCTCGACGCCCTTGCTTGAGAGCTTCGAGTAGTCGACCCGCTGGGTTGAGAAGCCGACCCAGGGGATGCCCTCGAGCTGGGTCTCGGGCAGACTCCACACACCTTCGGGCGCCGCAGCGGCGAGTTCGCTGTAGCCCTTCGCGCCGGCGGGGATCTTCGCGTGCGTCGAGTCGGGGACGGCGTAGGCGAAGGTTCCGGAGGCGCGGTGGACGGGGTGGCGCGGGTCGGCGGTGTCGTCGACGAAGACCTCCGCCTTCCCGTCCTTCAGGGACATCGCCTGATCCATGTGACCTTCGGTGATGATGTGGATCGCCGAGTCGCCGGGACGGGAAGGGGTGGGCGGGTTGGCAGGATCAGGTATCGAGGGATTGTCGGGCTGAACGCCACCGCTCGGTGGTGCATCGGCATCCGGATTCGCAGGGTTTGGAGAGGGTGAGGGTGAGGGCGCCTCGCCGTTGTTCTCCGCAGTGATCGCGCGCAGCGCCGAGATCGCGGCGTCGCCGACGACGAAGTGAGCGGAGCGGGACTTGTAGGAGAAGTTCCCGTCCTTGTCGCGTGTCTCGATGTTGAAACCGACGGTGTAGACGCCTGGCTTCGTGAAGACGTGGGCGAGGGGAACTGCGGCTGCATCGACGGTGAAGCCGCGGTTGGGGTCGCGCGTCGTATCGAGGGTGACGTTCATCGCCCCGTCGGTGACGGTCCCCGCGATGTAGCGGCCACCCTTGGGGCCGTCGAAGGTGTCGACGGAGTAAACGGCTGGCCCGGAGCGCAGATCGGCGGGCATTTGGGTGAAGTCGAATCCGAGCGATCCGTGCTCACCGGAGGCAGGCAGGACCCAGCGGTCGCCGTCGGCGGTCGTCTGCTTGAGTGAGTCGGGGATTTCGAGGATCGGTTCCCCGGGGATCGACTTGCCGTTCGCGTTCACCTCGAGGGTCACCCGCTTGATCGGCACGCCAGCTCGCACATCGTCTTTGAAAGTCCCCTTGTAGACGTAGTGGGAGGGGGAGGAGGGTGAGGCTGGCGCCTTCGCAGTAGAGCCGAAGAGCGCTTCGATCTGCTTGCGGGCTTCGGCCTGGGTGAAGGGGGGCTCGGGCTCGGCGGGCGTCTCCTCGGTGGAGAGCTCGCCGGAAGCGATCATCTTCTCCTTCACCTGCTCGGTAGTCGTTCCGATCGGAGTGAGGGAGGTTGTGGTGCCTTCGGGCAGACCGACCTCAGCATCGGAGCCGACGAGCCACGTGATGGTCGAGGGCAAGGAATTAACGGCTCTCTGGGTCAAGGTGGACGTGTAGGAGGCAACCATGTCCAGCCGGTAGACGCCCGCTTTCGAGAAGGTCCAGTTCCAGTGGCCGTGGGAGCCAGCCTGGAGGGAGAGCGGCGCGAGCGAGGGGTCGGAAGAGAGCCCTCGACTCAGGGAGTTCGTGCCGACGGTGCGCCACACCTCGACGGCTCCGGGCCCGGAGGAATTCGCGATCGAGAGCTTCACCTCGTCAAGAAGGATCCCCTCGGGCTGGGCGACCTCGTGCGCCGTGTCGAAGGCGCCGATGCCAGCCCAGACGGGACGCCAGTTGTCGATCTGCTCCTGGGGGGCACGCCAGACAATGTCGCCGGGCTTGCCAATGAAGTTGAAGAGGCCACCCGAGGGGACGACCATGCGCGAGACTTCCTGGGAGTCGGAGGTGCGCGCGTCGGGGGCGAGTCGGACGCAGACGGAGTTTGGGTCCTTGACGACTTTGCGCCCGTCGACAACAGTAACGGTGAAGGTGTCGTCGACACGGGTGACGTAGGCGGCGTCAACATGCGCGTGGTGGAGGAGCTTGCGGCCAGCGCACACGTGGGGAACGCGACCGTCGGGCCCAGGGGTCGCCTCCGGGTCGGCGCCGGGCGAGCCCGCAGGAACCGTGAGGTCGGCGGGCACGAGGTCCCCGTAGCCAGCCTCTCCGGGCAGGTGCTCGGGATCGTCGGGCGCTCCGGGGGACGAGGGTGCGGCCTCAGCGTTGGTCGAGCCGGAGGCGTACTCCGTGGGAGAGGTCGTTTCTGACGGGACTGCGTGCGCCACGGGTGCGGTGAGTATAGGCGCGGCGAGCAGGGCGGCCGCGGTGAGGAGTCCGGTGAACGGCAGGGGCCTCATGCGAGTGTCCTTTCTGTGGTCTGCGCCACCGGTCGGGCGCGAAGAAGGAGTCCGCGCCCGGGCGAGAGGAGCTGAGCGAGGACGAAGAAGAGGGTCGCGACGAGGACGATCGCCGCGCCCGAGGGGATGTTGAGCGACCAGGAGGCCCAGATGCCGAGGAAGGCAGAGACGGCACCGATGACCGGGCCGATGAGCATCATGGGGACGACACGGTCGGTGAGGAGTCGTGCGGTCGCCGCGGGAGCGATGAGAAGCGAGAGGACGAGGACGTTCCCAATCGTCTGGATGGAGACAACGACGGCAGTAGCGATGGCGAGGTGGAGAAGCAAATCGATTCGCCCAACGTGCAGGCCCGCCGAGATCGCGAAATCGCGGTCGACACTTACGAGAACGATCCGGTCGTGGAAGAGCGCGAGGGCGATGCCGATTGCGGCGCACGCCCCGAGGGAGATGAGGACATCGGTGTTCGTCACGCCGGTGAGCGACCCGAAGAGGAGCGACTCAAGGGATCCCGTGTAGCCAGGCGTTCGTGCGACGACGACGAGGCCAAGGGCGAAAGCGGCGGCGAAGAAGACGCCGATGACGGAGTCTTCGCCGACCCGGCGGTTCTGGGAGAAGACGGAGATGAGGATCGCGACGAGGATCCCGGCTGCGGCTCCTCCCAGGAGGATCGACCCCTGGAGCGCGAAGGCGATCGCGATTCCGGGGAATACAGCGTGTGAGAGCGCATCGCCGACGAAGGAGAGTCCGCGCAGGACGACGTGCGCGCCGACGAGGCCACAGACGAGTGAGGAGAGGACAGCGATGAGGAGCGCCCTCGGGAGGAAAGCGAGCGAGGGGTTTGCGAGGTCGGAGAGGAAGTCGAGGAGGCTCATCGGCGCACCATCCCGAGGGAGCGGAGGAGTGCGGAGTCCTTAGAGACGTGGAAGGTCTCCATCCACGGCTCCGGCGAGCAGAGGGTGGAGGGCTCGCCCTCGGCCCTCACAGTCCCGTTGAGCATGACGAGTCGGTGGCAGATATCGACGGCCTGCCCGAGGTCGTGCGTTGACATGAGGATTCCGACTCCTGAACGGGCGAGGTCAACGAAGAGGCGAGATAGCGCGTCCTGATTCGGGTGATCAAGCCCGGTGAAGGGCTCATCGAGGAGGAGCAGACGCGGCGAGGTAACGAGCGCCCGGGCGACGAGGATCCTCTGCTTCTGACCGCCCGAGGTCTCGTTGATCGTCCGGTTGCGGAACGCGTACATTCC
Source organism: Pauljensenia sp. UMB6358 (assembly GCF_030216865.1). Classification (NCBI taxonomy): domain Bacteria; kingdom Bacillati; phylum Actinomycetota; class Actinomycetes; order Actinomycetales; family Actinomycetaceae; genus Pauljensenia; species Pauljensenia sp. UMB6358. The sequence goes on from NZ_JASOMS010000004.1 coordinate 57,292, forward strand.
GACTGCGTCGAGAGCCCGGTAGACGGCCTCAAGGCGCGTCGCACCTCGAGGCGCGCGACGCTGACCGGTGAAGGCGGTCGCGACGAGCTGGGCGGCGCTCATCGGATAGTTCCAGTCGAGATCCTGGCGCTGCGGGACGTAGCCGATGACCGAGCCGCTCGCCTCGATGCTCCCGCGGTAGGGGATGAGTCCCATGATCGCGCGCATGAGCGTCGTCTTGCCAGCCCCGTTCGGCCCGATGAGGCCGACAAGCTCGCCCTCGTCGACTCGAAGGGACACATCCTCAAGGATCGTCCGCCCGCCAAGGTCGACGCGCAGGCTGGACACCTCCAGTGCGCGACTCATCGCTGAGACCCCCGGTCGTCGGCATCATCGGATGCTTCCGGCTTCGGCTCGACGGAGCCGGAAGTCCCATCCTCGACGATCCTCTCAGCGACCCGCTCGCGCTCGTGGCTGCGGCGACGGGCGACGAGGACGAGAGCGACAAGGACGAGGGTTGTGGCGCCGAGCCCCGCGGCGATCCACAGCGGGAGAACGGTCGAGCGGTCGACGGCCGACGGCGAGTCAACGGGAGCGGGCGACTCAGGGGCGTTCGAGACGCTCCACTGGGCTTCGAGTGCCTTCTGCGCGTCGGCGGCGTCCCCGACGGCAAAGCGGAGGACGCGAGTGTCCTCGACAGTGGTGCCGTCGGTGAGCTGGGCCTGGATGCTGAGGCGGATAAGGTGGATCCCCGGTTGCGTGAAAACCCAGTTCGCGTGGGTGTGCGTGTTTGCGTCAACGTGGATCGGCTGCGAGTTCGGCTTCGTCGAGTTCCACAGCTGCTGGGGGCCGGAGAAGTTTCCGGCCTGGACGAAGGCGTGGAAGTCCCCCTCGCCCTCGTGTCCCTCGAAGACGAGGGTCGCGCCCTGGGCGAGTCTGCCGACGACCTCGGGGTCCTGGGTGTTCCAGCCGAGCCACACGACGTTGGCGATCTCAGACTGGGGGACGGCCCAGACCGGGCCGTTCGCCGAGATAAAGGAGTACTGGTCGTCGGCGGGGAGTTCGAGTTTCGCGGCGTCGGAGACTCGTAGGACGACGTCGTCAAGGTGGCGCCAGGTCGGCGTCTGAGCGGAGTCGTCGCGGGCGAGGAAGGTCCACGTGCCGTCGAGGAACTTCGGTCCGAGGTCGACGTGCCCGGCGGAGATCTCGACAGGCGTGCCTTCGGGGGCGACGGTCTCGTTCGAGTCGACAACCTGGGTGAGGGCGGGGTCCTGCGTCGTCGTGTCTGTGGCGACTGAGGCGGGGGCCAGGGCGATGAGAGCCGCGGTGGCGAGCGCGAGTGCGTGCGTGAGTTTCACTGGTCTCCTCGGGTGGGATTCGGGATGGATGCCTCCGACTCGAAGGGCCAGGCGGGTAGCGAGGCGGGGTCGAGGCAGGACTTGATCGAGCGCGTGTTGAACACCATGAGGTCGAGGTAAGTGGGGACCTCGTCGGTGAGCGTGTCGGAGTGGAGCGAGCAGACGGACTTACCGGTCGTGTGCGCGAGTGCGACGAGCTCGCCGAGGTGGGAGCGGGAGATCGGTTCGAGGAAGACTCCGGCGGCTGGCGTCTGCTCGAGGACACGCGTGAGGTTAGCGAGTTGGAGGGCCGAGGGCTCGAGGGACGGGTTCGGCGCGACAAACCCGCCGATCCGCAGCCCGTAGGCCTTCGCGTAGTAGCCGAAGGAGTCGTGCGCGGTCACGAGGGTACGGCTCTTCTCAGGGATAGTGGCGACGACTTCGCGGATCCACCGGTTGAGGGCCTCAAGTTCGGCGTCGCGGGCGACAGCGTTCGCCCGATACTCGGCCGCGCGCGAGGGATCGAGGGCGGCGAGGCGGTCGGCGATGAGGTCAGTGTAGGCGATGGCGTTCTTCACGTCGTGCCACATGTGCGGGTCGATCTCACCGTGGACGTGGGTTCCGATAACGGCCTGGGCGAGGATGCGGGCGGAGGTGCCTGGTTCGGCGAGGAAACGCCACCGATTGTCGGGGATCGTGGTCGTCGTCGTGTCCGGGACGGCGATGACGATCCGGTCGGGGTCGAGGTCGCCTGCGGGGGCGTCTGCGCGCAGGGTCATCGAGCCCTCAAGCTTCGCTGTGAGATCGGCGTGCCCGGAGTCGAGGACGCTCCGCCCGGTGGAGTGCGGGTCGACGCCGACGGCGAAGACGAGGGTCTTCTCACCGAGCGGAGTGTCGCTCGTCGGCGAGTGGAGCGTCGCCCGCAGAGAGAGCGAGTAGACGCCGGGCTCGGTGAAACCCCACGACATGTGGGTGTGAGCGTTGGTCGGGAGTTCGACGCGGTCGTTCGAGTCGATCCCATCCTTCGAGGCGATCCACGGGCGCGGTTCGCCGAAGGTGCCGGTCGTGAAGGCGGCGAGGTCACCGGGGCCGGTCGCCGAGACTGCTTCGAAGGAGACGGTTGAGTCGGTTGAGGCGCGTCCGTCGACGCGCAGCCCGAGCCAGATCGTCGCGAGAGAGAGGTCCTCGACGAGGGGAATCGGACGTGCGCCGAAGGGGACGGACTCTTCGCCGAGGGCGACGTGCTGGGCGCCCTTTGGGAGGTTCGCGTCGATGGAGGAGGTGAGTGCGCTCTGCTCGAGGAGCAGTCCGTTGGAGAAAGCGATGTCGGCGTGCGCGATGTCGCGGAGGGCCGCCATCGAGGGCTCGAAGGAGTGCGGATCAACGCTTGCGGGGACGAGCGTCGCGATGCGCGCTCGCGGGGCGACCGCGCGCACGAGGTCGGCGATGATCGGCGTCGTCGCAACGATCCGAGGCTGCGACCCGTCATCGGCCACATCAGCACTGCCAGGTGCAGCGGACTCTGATTGTGCGCCGGGAGTCTCTTCGGCAGAGACTCCGTCGTCCGCGAGGGTGGGGGCACACGCGCCGAGGAGTAGCGAAGGAGCGCCGATGAGGAGGGAGAGTACGAGGACACCCCCAGCGCGACGCGCTCGGGTGCGCCTCACCTTCTTGCCCACCGTCGTGCGGCGAGCCCAGCGAGGGCGAGGAGCGAGGCGAGGACGACCGGGGTGGCGGAGCGTGCGCCGGTCGATGCGAGACCGCCGGGAAGGGCTGAGCCGTCGACGATCTTACCCTCGGCGCGCAGACGATCGATCGTCGCCTGGTCGAGTTCGCAGGGGTGCCCGTCGGCGGTGCGGCCGACGTAGACGGTCGTCGAGCCTGAGCTGCTACCGCCGAACCAGCGGGCGCCGACGAGCGAACCGAAGTTGCCGGACTCGAAGACGGCGAGTGAACCGGGGCCGGAGACACCGTTGAGCGTCCAGGTGACATCGCCGGTCGTGCGGGCGAGGAGGCTGGGGTGCATCGTGTTTGCGCCGAGCCACGGGACGGAGGGGACCTGGCTTGAGGAGATCATCCAGATCTTCTGACCCTGCTTCGCGATGAACTCGATACCGGCGGGTGCAGTCGTCTCGGCTGCGGAGCCAAGCCCGAAAACGAGGGAGGAGGGAGCGACCCAGCGCGCGGGCTGTGAGCGGTCGTCTTTGACGAGCATGGAGATCGACGAGGGGCTGGCACTCGTCCCGATGTCGAAGTGGCCGGAGTCGGCGTTTCCGGCACCGCCGACGTTGAAGGAGAGGATGCCGGAGGTCGAGACACGGGCACCGGACTTCAGGGTCGTGGTCTGGGTGATCGAGACTTTGTAGAGGCCGGGGGCGGTGAAAACCCAGTTCGGGTGGACGTGGGTGTTCGCTCGTATCGTGTGGGATCCGCCGACTGCAGTGCCGCTCCCGTTCGAGGTGACGGGGGTGGGGAGGCACTGCTCGGCGGCTGGCTGTACGGGCGCTTGGGGGGCGGTGGACTGAGGCGCTGGCGCTGGCGCTGGCGCGGGGGTCGGGGTCGATCCGGTGCCGGGCGTCGACGGCTCGACGGGAGCCGACGCTCGGGGGGTGGCCTGCGCGATCGCGGTGGCGCCCACGGCGAAGGTGTAGGAGGCTCGGTCGGAGACGAGGCGCCCGTTGGGGGTATCGACCTCGCCGTGGAGAGTGAGGGAGTAGGTGCCCGCGTCTGTGAAGAGCCAGTTCGCGTGCTCGTGGGCGGGCGCGTTCTGGAGGATCGAGCGCCCGGGAGCGGCCTCGAGGGAGCCCTGCTCGAAGATCGGGGAGGTCGCGCCGAATGCGGCCGAGCGCCAGAGGAAGATACGACCAGGCCCAGAGACCTCGTCGATGACGAGGCGGATCGCGGTTGGGCGCAGAGGGGCGATGGCGTTCGAGTCCCAACCGGGCCACAGGAGAGCGGGATTCTCGGACTGGGGGAGTGCGTAGCCGGCGGTTCCAACGCCTTCGATCTTTTTGGTCGCGCTCGTTTTCGTGGCGTCGGTGACACCGAGGACGAGCTTTGCGGGGTTGTGGTAGGTCGGTGCGCCCGGGGTGGTGACGTCCTCCTTGGCGACGAGGGAGATCGTCGGCCCGTTGGGGACGAGGGTGAAGACGTCGGTGTGCCCGTGGGTGAGGAGCGCTTTTGTCGTTGATTCTCCGCTCTGCGGGTCTGGCGCAGCGATCGTCGGCGTAGCAAAGAGCGCGAGGGTGAGGAGCGCGGTGAACAGGGCGAGGAGGGGATGAATCCCGCGGTGGGTGGCGCGCATGATGAACCTTCTAGCAATAATGAGAATGACTCGCATTATCGTACGGGGTTGTCTGCGAACCGCGCAACCTCGAGTGTGAGGTCCGGATCACGCTCGCCGCGTGTAAGGATGCGAGAAGAGTAATTGGTGCCGTCGAGGGGGTGGGCCTGCGCCCACCGCTACATCTGTGGACAACGTCGACGCGATGCCTGAGTCGGCTGGATATGCTTCCGCAATCATCGCAGGCCCCACTTAGGCCTGCGACAACAAACCACCCATCACACAATGAACCAACCAGCTCGAACAGTGCACCTAGGGGTAAGTGTGAGTAACATGTGATTCTTCTTTCAAACGATGTAATAATCGATCGATAACCACTATCGTGGGAGCGCCTCAATAAGGATCGGCCGACGACAGAGTTCATTGGCGAGAAGCATTTCGAAAGGTAAGAAGGTGAACTTCACGAGAACTATTTTGGGTGGGGCGATGGTTGCCGCACTCGCGCTCACGGGCGCAGTATCCCCGACCCTCGCGGCTCCAGAGAACCTTGCGCTCGGCAAGACAGCGACGCAGGTTTCGACCGGTTGGTACGCCCCCGCCTCGCGCGCCAATGACGGTATAACCGATGGAGTCTTCGACAATGGTTCCGTCTCGCACACTAACTATGCGACCAACCCGTGGTGGCAGGTTGACCTCGGCGAAGAGTTCGCGCTCTCGAACGTCAACGTCTGGAATCGCTCGGACCGCAACCCCTGCCAAAAGGGGGCCTGCTATGAGAGCCTGAAGGACTTCTGGGTCGTCGCCTCCCGCGACGAGGAACTACTGTCCAAGTTTGATCCGAACCGCCCGCTTGCCGATGGCGTGAAGGCGCTCAAGGTCGACGGCGTCGGTGGCTTCCCGTCGAGCGTCGATTTCGGCGGCTTCCAGGCGCGTTATGTGCGCGTTATCCTGCCGGGTCCCTACACCCAGCTTGCGCTCGCAGAGGTCGAGGTCTTCGGTGAAAAGATCGTTAACGGAGAAGCACCGCACATCTCGCCAATTTCGATCGAGTCGGACGACATGGATAAGGTCGAGATAGCGGGAGACGATCAGTTCCGCACCATCACCGCACCCGAGGGGACGATCCTCGACCTTACGGCCGATGTGACGGGCGATCCCGCCCCGGATCTTCAGTGGCAGATCAAGGAGAAGGGCTTGAACCAGTGGGTTGAGCTCGACGGCGACACTGGCCGGGACACGTCGATCGCGGTCACTCCCGGCACCGACGGTGCCCAGATCCGCCTGCTCGCGACGAACTCCACCGGAACCGTCGAGTCCGGGATCGTCGAGCTCAAGCTGAAGGCCGCAGAGCCCGCCCCGAACCCGAACCCAGGGCCTGGAGTGAACCCGAACCCCGCCCCAACCGTTACCCTCGAGAAGAGCACCGCAAAGATCGGCGAGAGCATCGAGATCGTCGGAACGGGCTTCACTGCCGGTCACGAGATCAGCGCGGTTCTCCACTCCGATCCGATCACGATTGGTACCGCAGTCGCGGACGAGCGCGGAGTCGTGCGCTTCTCGTACACGATTCCCGCGACGACGCCGATCGGATCCCATGAGATCATTCTCACCGATGCGGCGACCGGGGTCAGCGTCAAGGTGCCTCTCCTCATCGAGGCCGCAACGGCCAAGGCCAAGGAGGCTAAAGGTGGCCTTGCCAAGACCGGCGCCGATGTGGCGGGTCTTATGACTCTCGCCGCGCTCTTTGCCACGACTGGAGCCGTTGTTTCGACGCGTGCCAAGCGCAGGAGCTGAGCGAGTAGTCGCAGAAAACGGCGTGAGCGGGTCGCCCCTCGGGGCGACCCGCTTCGTCATGCGCGGAGCATTGCTAGATTTGTGAGTGTTTGGCGGTGCAGAACAGAGCATTGTGACCCGCCAAAGGTCGAGAAAGCCGCCACATGCGTGTTGGAGGCGGAGGCCGCCACTCACTGTACTGTTCGGGGAGGTTGGTTTGTGTGATGGGTGGGAGGTTCTCGCAGGTTGAGTGGGTGTGTGGTGATTGTGGAAGTGGATTCAGGTGGCCACAGCATCGCGCCGCGGTTGTTCTGAGGTGAGGTGTAGCATCGGGCGTAGGCTCAGCCCGTCAACCGAGCCCTCACCTGCCCGGATTCGCTAGCGTGTCGCACACGCCACCAGGTACCGTGTAAAAATCCGCATGTAATGGAGCAAACGGAGTCGTCAGTGCTGACCGCAAGTGCCAATTTCTTGGTGAGGTTCCGCCATCTGATCTTTGTCATCATGGTGGTGGCGACCGGTGCGTGCGCTGTCTTGACTCCCAGGGTTGGCGTTATCAATGACATGGTGGAGTTCCTGCCCGCGACCTCCCAGATGCGTGCCGGCACCGACATCATGGAGGCTGAGTTCCCCGGCTCCATGGACACGTCGTCGACGCGCGTCATGTTCACCGGCCTGACAGCTTCCGAAGAAGAGTCGACTTTGGCGAAGCTTCAGGCGATCCCGAATGTTGATTCGGTGGGGTACGAGGCTCGGACTGAGGATTCAGACGGGATTTATCACCAGGGTGATCACACTCTGTTCATTGTTGAGTCCAAGCATGCTTATGGGTCGGCAGAAGACGCGGCGATCCAGCAGGCACTCACCGATCACTTCGCGATCAAGGGTGCGTTGATTGAGTCGGATAACCCGTCACCGACCTCAGAGCTTCCATTGTGGATCGTGATGGTTGCTGTTGGTTTGCTTGCACTGATCCTGTTTGCGATGTGCGCGTCCTGGCTTGAGCCGATTCTGTTCTTGGTCACGATAGGTATGGCCGTTGTCCTGAATTTGGGGACGAACCTGATTCGTGGGTCGATCGCAGATGTGACTTTCACGATCGGAGCGATCCTTCAGCTGGTCTTGTCCATGGATTATTCGATCATCCTGATGAATCGCTACCGCCAGGAGAAGACGCCTGATGGGTCGCGCCCAGAGGCGATGGTGCGCGCAATGCGGGGGGCTTTTTCGTCGATCGTTTCTTCGTCGATGACCACGGTTGTTGGCCTACTGATGCTCTGTTTCATGTCTTTGCTGATCGGCATGGATTTGGGTATTGCTTTGGCCAAGGGTGTGTTCTTGTCGATGGTGAGCGTGTTTACGATTCTGCCGACGCTGATCCTGTGGTGCGATAGGGCGATTGAGAAGACCGCGAAGCCTTATCTTCGGGCAAACTTTCATCCTCTTGCACGGTTCGAATATAAAGCTCGTATTCCGATCCTCGTCGCCTTCATTGCTTTATTCGCTGGCGGTGGCGTGATGGCTGGAGGCACGCCGGTTGCGTACACGCTGGCGAAGGCGGATCCGATTGCGGATGTTTTCGAGAAGGAAAACTCGATTGTTCTTCTGTATCGCAATGACGATGATGCGATTGCGGGCCAGCTAGCTGAGCGTATTTCCGATACTGATGGGGTTCGCTCTGTCATGTCTCAACCGACGACGATCGGACGCCAGCGTTCCGTCGACGATATGTCTGTTGCCCTGAGCGAAATGGGGAGTGAGGACCTGAGTTTCGACTCGGACATGCTGTCTCTAGTCTACTTCTTAGCGCATGACGGCCAGACAACTGAGCGTATGAGTCTGCCGGCGTTCATTTCTTTCATTCGCAATAATCGGCTGATCGTGTCACGCACGGATGAAGACACGTTGAATTCGCTGGCGCAGCTGGAGCCCTATCTTGACCGTGATGCTCTGTTGGGGGTGCGAGGCCCCGCAGATTTGGCGAACTTCCTGGGGATGAGCGAATCTGAGGCGCGCGGAATCTACCTGTATCACGCGATCTCGAACCCAAATATTTCGGCCGATTCGATGACGCTTGGCCAGTTCGCTGACTTCATCGTCAACGACGTGCCGAACACTCAATACGCGCCCATGGTCAGTGGTGATGCGCGGGCTCAAGCGGAAAACCTGCAACGTTTCACCGATGCTCAGGCGATGACCACTCCGATTTCTTTCAAACAGATGGCGAATCTGCTGGAGATTGATTCGTCGCAGGTGCGCCTGCTCTACGCGAAGAAGAAAGCTGAAACAGGGGAGTACGCGAACGATTCGCGAACACTGAGGGCTTATGTTGAAGCGCTCAACGCGGTTGCAACAAACGAACCGCAGGTCAGTGCCCAAATGGGGGAGAGGTCAGCGCAGCTGGCAAGCCTGATGGCATTGACTGATACCACAACGCTCGCTACGCCGATGGATGCGCAGGGGCTGGCTCAGCTCCTGTCAATGGAGCCCGAACAGGTGGGGCAGATCCTTGCAATGCGCGCCATGCTTTTGGGTCACAACCCTGCAACCGCGACTACGGCCAGCCCGTGGGAGATGATCGATTTCCTGAACACGCAGGTCCAGGCGGGAGAAGCATCTCCGCTGGCGGGCTCTCTGACCGACGACCAAAAAGCGGGCATCGAGCAGATGTATCAGATCGCTTCCCTTGCCGTGTCCGGTCAGCAGATCCCACTGTCAACGTTCGCGTCCATCGTGTCGATGAACTCGGCTCAGCTTCAGGTGATCATGGCGATTGCGGACTCGCCCGCCCATGCGACCGACTGGCTCTACACTCCGCAGACGATTGCCTCTGACTTGGCGAATGACTCGTCCCTGTCAGAACAACAGCAAGCCGAGGTCTCCACCTTGCATTCGATCATCGATGCTTCGGTTGCGGGCACCTACTTTACGCCCAGGCAATTGGCGAGTTTCCTTGGCATGGACGCCAACCAAGTTCGTCAGCTTTCCCTGCTCCGCACCTCGATGTACGGCGATACGAGTTCGTGGAATATGAGCGCCTATGACGCCGTGAGCTTCATCCTCGACACGATGGCGTACGACCCTCAAACGTCCGGGAATTTCAGCGAAAGCCAGGTGAGCCAGCTGAGTGCCCTGCGTCAGGTCATGCGCGCTGTCGTTGACGACAGTCAGCTGAACCCAACTGAGATGACAAGCCTGCTGGGACAGCTTTCGGCGCTGACCGCTTCAAGTCGCTCGCTCGATACGAACCACGTCGCGCTTGCCTACCTGATTCACGGCGCGCAAACGGCAACAGATCGGGGTGAAACTGCTGGTCAGACACTATCGATCGCGCAATTGGTGGACACGCTGAATACGCAGATTTTGGATGATGCGCGCTTTTCTTCGTTCATCGACGACAAGACGCGCACGGCAATCACCGACGCATCACACCAGATCCGACAGGCCAGAATTCAACTGGTCGGGGACACCTGGTCACGGATGGTCATCACTACGACCCTGCCTGAAGAATCCGATGCGACCGAAGCGTTGATCGGCCAACTGGAATCGGCGTGCGCGGAGGATCTGGGCGGGAACTGCTACCTGGTCGGCAACTCGGTGTTGGTGCACGAGCTCAAGTCGTCTTTCGATTCGGAAATGAGTCTGATCCAGTGGCTGACTGCCGGCTCAATCTTCCTTGTCGTCGCGCTGACCTTCCTGTCGCTGTCGGTTCCGTTGCTACTGGTTCTGCTGGTTCAGTGCGGCGTTTTCCTGACGATCGCCACGATCGGACTGCAGGGATACGACAATTACTATTTGGCCCAGCTGATGGTGCAGTGCATTTTGATGGGTGCGACGATCGACTACGGCATCCTGCTGACAAGCCAGTATCGCGAGGGTCGGAAAGAACTTGATATCCGGCATGCACTGGCTCGCGCATACGACAATTCGATGCACACGATCGCAACGTCCGGGTCAATCATGATCCTCGTGACCGGCATTCTTGGCTTCCTATTTGAGAACCCGACGATCGCGCAGATCTGTCGCACCATTTCGATCGGCGCGTTGTGTGCGTCCGCGCTGATTATCTTTGTCCTGCCGGCGTTACTTGCTTTGGGGGATAGGTTCTTCGCAGGTCGTGAGCGTCTGCGCTGATAAGTATCGCGCTGATGCCCGTCTGCGCTGATAATCCTCGCGCTGACGATCGTCTGCACTCACAGTCATATGCTCTGAAAAGTGCTTGCGCTCAGAACCACCGGCGCTGAGACTGGCGAGAAAACCCGCGACCCCTTCAATAAAATGAGGGTATGAACACCCTGCTGATTGCCGTTGTCGCGTTGATCGCTATCGCTTTTGCTGCGCAGGTGTCGCAGAAAATCGGTGTGGCCTCACCGTTGATCCTGCTTGCGCTGGGCATCGCAATCGGCTTTCTACCATGGGTTGATCCGATCGAGTTGGAACCCGATCTGATCCTCGAAGTCATCTTGCCCCCGCTCCTGTTCGCGGCCGGAGTGTCGATGCCAATCATGGATTTTCGGCGCGAACTGAGAATGGTCGCAGCCCTTGCGATCGGCTTGGTGATCATCAGCGCTCTGGTCGTCGGTTGTGTCTTGAACTGGCTGGTCCCGGCTATTTCGCTCCCGTGGGCAATCACGCTGGGCGCGGTGCTCTCGCCGACTGACGCGGTTGCCGTGTCGATTGTGAAGAAACAGGGTGTCGCTCCACGCATCATCACCATCTTGGAGGGCGAGGGCCTGTTTAATGACGCGACGGCCCTTGTCCTGGTGTCGTCGGCAACGTCGGCTGCACTTCTGGGTGACGCCGATGCCCTCAACCCCGCGCACCTGCTGAGCGATTTTGTTATCGCGCTACTGACCGCCGTTGCTGTTGGCTGGGTGGTAGGCGAAGTTGGTAGCCGCGTGCGTTCAAAGATTAAACAGCCCGCAGCAGACACCGTTTTTTCGTTTGCGATGCCGTTCATTGCCTCGATCTCTGCTCAACACTTCGGTGGTTCAGGCTTGGTCGCGGCCGTCGTTGCAGGTTTGATCGTTTCCTACAATCGCAACGTGCGTATGCCTGCTCTGAACAGGCGGTTTTCCCAGCAGAACTGGCACACGGTGGAATTGGTCTTGGAAGGCTTCGTCTTCCTGATTATGGGGATCCAAGCTTTCGGCATCTTCGAGAAAGTTGAGGAAGGCCAGATCGGCGTTGGATATGCCCTGCTCCTCGCCCTGCTTCTTGGCCTCATCGCGGTTGGTGTTCGCGTCCTCTTCCTCGCGCCCCTCTTGGCGTTCTTGAACCACAGTCAATCGCATGCTCGCGCGCGAATGGAACGTGACGAAGAACGTCTGCGTCTGCATGAAGAGCGCCTGGCGCACGCGAGTGATGTCGATCCTGAGCTTCTTGAAGCCCGAAACATGAGCCCCGAGCACTGGAATGCAGCTGTTGAACGGTGGCACCGCAGGGTTGAACGTGGCTGGCGCCAGCAGAGGCGTCGCGGAAACGACTTGGAATACTTCAACGCCCAACCCTTGGGCGTGCGCGAGGGGTCGATTCTGGTGTGGGCAGGCATGCGAGGTGCCGTCACGCTTGCGGCCGCCCAGACCCTGCCTTTCGCGACCCCGATGCGTAACGTCCTCCTGCTGATCGCACTGGTCGTAGCCGGCGGTTCGCTGGCATTGCAGGGCTTGACCCTGTCGTGGGTGATCCGTTTGGTGAAGCCTCAGATGGCTGTAGATACAGTGAATGAAGAAGAACGCGAGCACCTTCTTCACCTCATGCATTCCTCGCTTAAAGAGACTGCTCTGGCCGAGGCCCTGCATCCTTCCGCTCTTAAGACACCCATGCCTTTCGGTGGGGTGATCGGAGCAACCAGCGTCCAAGCGAGCGTCGCAAAGGGGGCATCAGAAACTGCCTCCACTAGTGAAAGTGATGGGCGTGACCCGGTGCCCGTAAACCCCATTCCGGACAAGACGCCCGAGCAAGGTGCCCTCACCATCGAACAAATGCGAGTCCTTGCCCTCGAAGCGATCCGCGAACAGCGTCAGGCTCTGCTCGAAGCACGTAATGAAGGCGTGTTCTCATCCGCCGCCCTCGAAACGGCAATGGAGCGCCTGGACCAAGAAGAAATCATGCTCAACATCGGTTGATCCTGTCGATCATGCGCAACTTCCCGTGAGTGCGGCGATGATCCTGATCACTATCTCCGTCGGCCCGACGGTGGTCGTCGGCATCGTCCCATCGCGTAAACCATGCGTGAAGATCCCGTCGAGGCTCTGCGAAACAAGTCATTTGGCGCGTAGACGCGGGGCAGTAGGTAGTTTCACGCTTGCTGTCAGTGAATTCGTCCATGGTCAGCGCGATACTTGAAGGCAGAAAGCTATTAGGAGGTCCTCATGCCAACCCCGACCACTGTCACAACCGACGCGTCCGTCGGCGTCCTCATCGCGCCCGGACTAGAGGAAGTGGAAGCGCTCGCGGTCGTCGACTGCCTGTATCGGGCGGGCGTGCGCGCTGATCTGATTGCCGTTCCGGCATCAGACAGTCAGGCCGTAGAAGAACCTCGTTCCAATCCTTTTGCTAGCGCGCCGTCGTTGCTGTCGCCTACCCGTTCCCTGTCCGTCACGTCGTCGCACGGCATCACATTGGTGTGTGACCTGCATCTTGATGACGCGGACCTGTCTGAATACACCGTGCTGTTCCTGCCCGGAGGCATGCCGGGCACCGTGAACCTTGAAGAAAACACGAAGATTCAGGCAGAGATTTCTCGTCGCATCGCCTTCGGCAAGCCTGTCGCGGCGATCTGCGCGGCTCCTTCGGTCTTGGCTCACGCTGGATTCCTCGACGGGCGAAACGCGACGGCGAACCCGGGCTTTATGAAGGATCTCGAAGTGGGCGGGGCGCGCGCTCTGACCGATTCGGTCGTCGTGGACGATAACGTGTTCACGTCGCGCGGAATGGGGACGGCTATCCAGCTTGGTCTGAGCCTCGTGAACCATCTGCTGGGCGAAGAGGCTGCCAAGGCAGTTGAAATCGCGATCGTGAAACAGGGCGACTGACATGAACGGCACTTTGTTGCAGGGTTTTTCGTGGTACGTGCCCAATGACGGCTCGCTTTGGCGTTCGATTGCTGATCAGGCGCAGCACCTGTCTGACCTGGGAGTCAGCGCCGTGTGGTTGCCTCCGGCATATAAGGGGCAGGCGGGCATTGATGACGTCGGATACGGCGTGTATGACCTGTGGGATCTGGGGGAGTTTGACCAGAAGGGCGCTGTTCGCACGAAGTATGGGACGCGCGAAGAATATGTGGGGACTATCCAGGCCTTGCATGATTACGGGATCCACGTGCTTGCAGACACGGTTCTCAACCACAAGATGGGTGCAGACGCGTCAGAAACGGTGACCGCAACCCCGATTGATCAGCAGAATCGCACCATTGAAGTCGGCAACCCTGAACAGATCCAGGTCTGGACGCGATTCACGTTCCCAGGTCGTGCTGGCACGTACTCGGATTTTGAATGGGACTGGACGTGTTTTCACGGGACCGACTGGGATGAAGCGACTGGGCGCAAGGGGCTCTGGCTGTTCGAGGGTAAAAAGTGGAACGAAAACGTCGATGACGAGTTCGGTAACTTTGACTACCTGATGGGCGCTGACGTCCACTTGACCGATCCCAAAGTCATGGATCACCTGGTCGAATGGGGAGCCTGGTATCTCGAAACAACGGGGGTTGACGGCCTGCGCATGGATGCGTTGAAACACATGGGACGCGACTTTACGATGGCATGGCTCGACCGCATGCGTGATGTTTCTGGCAAGGAGCTCTTCACAGTCGGCGAATACTGGAGCGCTGACCTTGGTGAACTGCGGGCGTTCATCGGTGATGATCGCCGACTGAGCCTGTTTGATGTCCCGCTTCACTTCAACTTCCACCACGCGTCGCGCGCCAACGGTACCTTCGACATGGGCGGAATCTTCGATGGCACGCTGGTGGACGCGGACCCCACGATGGCAGTCACCTTTGTGGAGAATCATGATACTCAGGACGGTCAATCGCTGGCGTCTCCGGTTGATAGTTGGTTCAAGCCCGCAGCCTATGCGCTGATCCTTCTTCGCGAGGCCGGCTACCCCTGTGTATTCCACGCCGACCTATTCGGGGCTGAAGGTGAGCATCCTATTGCTCCGGTTGAAGGACTAGAAACCCTGATGAAGATGCGTAAGACGCACGCGTACGGTGTCCAGTGGGATGCGTTCGACGATTCTCACGTGGTCGGTTGGGCGAGGCAAGGGCAGATGGATGACGCTAGTGACGGTGTTGCTGTTGTTATTTCCGATTCTGGTGAAAGCGCAAAGACTCTGAATGTGGGTGCTCATCATGCCGGTCAGGTCTGGGAGTGCGTGATCGGCGGATGTGAACCCGTCCAGATCGGTGACGATGGTTCTGCTTTGTTCCCGGTTCCAGATTCCGGATTGTCCGTCTATTCTCCGAAGGGGGTTTGACGTGGGTAAACGACGCCCTCGCACATGGCCAGAGGTCCCGGCTCCGCTGGTGGAGCCGGTCATGGATAATCACACGCACCTTCCCGTCCATGAGGGCGAAATTCCGAAAGCTGACGGTGTGAAGCTGTCCCTTGAAGAACAGATTGAGCGTGCTCGATCGGTGAATATCACCCGCCAGGTCTCCTCTGCCTGCGAGCTCCCTGACTTCGATCCGATGATTCAGATCGCTCGATCCTTCCAAGGTGTCCAGGTTTCGCTGGCGATCCACCCCAACGAAGCCGCTCTTCACGCTGGAGTCCAGGTCCCGTCACCCGACGGCTTAATCCCGACTCAACGCGATCATCACATTCCCCTTGACGAAGCGCTGTCAGAAGTTGAACGACGTTTAAGTGATCCGACGGTCGTCGCCGTCGGAGAGAGCGGGTTGGACTACTTCCGTACCGCAGACGAAGGTAAGCAAGCGCAAAAAGAATCGTTTGCCGCCCACATTCAGATGGCTGAGCGAGCCGGCCTGCCCCTGCAGATTCACGATCGTGACGCTCACGATGACACGGTTTCCGTCCTTGATGACGTGGCGCGCGCAGATCAGCTGATTGTCTTTCACTGCTTCTCCGGAGATGGGCAACTGGCAGACATCCTGGCAAAGAATGGCTGGTATGCATCGTTCGCGGGCCCCATTTCGTATCCCGCCAATGATCACCTTCGCCAGGGGCTTCTCCGGATGCCCCGCGAACTTGTTCTTGTCGAAACGGACGCTCCCTACCTGACACCCGTCCCACATCGTGGTTCGCCAAACTCTTCGTACGTGATGGCTCACACCGTCCGATTTATCGCGGATCTTTGGGAAGCCAGTGAAGAAGAGGCCTGCCGTCGATTGATGGAAAACTCGCTCAGAGTCTACGGAAAGTAGGGGGTGGGTATGCCTTTTTGGCGGTTGAGAACGCGCTAGCTTCGTCCCATGAGGCATCAAGATCGGTGATGAACCTCGTTAATTTGTTTCGTGAAGATAGACACGAACTGACGCACACAGATAACAAAACGGTTACGGTAAGTGTGTTAGTCCGTTATCGGCTCACACGATGCACGCATCGAGTCACCCGAGCGGAACCTTCAAAGTCTGGAGCCGCGTGAACATTTCACACCCGAGTAAACGAACCGTCATCACTGGCGCGTCCGCGCTTGCCCTTGCAATGGTGGGAATCGCCGCGGGCGGAGTTGCCTCTGCTCATCATCAGGTCACTCTCGAACTCGACGGTGTCTCACTGCCGGTCGAAGGTTTCTACACCACTGTTGACGATGTTCTTGAATCCGCAGGTGTGAATATTGGCGAGCACGACCTTGTTGCTCCCGCAACCTCAACTCGCGTCCACGACGGCGACATGATCGTAGTCCGCATGGCCTCCGCATACGCGGTGAACATTGACGGTGAAGACCTGACTGCATGGTCAACCGCCGACAGCATCGACGGCGTCTTGGATTCCATCAACAGCGAGTCCACGATTACGTTGGCTGCGGATCGTTCCAAACTGCGTTCTGAAATGCCCGTTGTTACCGACGGTACGCCGATCATCCTTGACGTTGATGGCACACAAACCGAAATCACCGCGTCCGGTAAGGGAGCTGACAAGGTTCTCGCAGATGCTGGTGTCAGGCTCGGCGAATTTGATCGTTTCTCTTACATCTTCAGCGAAGGTAAGACCACGTTGAAGGTCACCCGAGTGAGCCGAGAAACCGTCACCGAAACCGAGGCGGTTGCTTACTCGACCCAAGAGCGTGAAGACGACACCCTCTACCAGGGCGAAACCTCGGTCGTTCAGGCCGGTGTGAACGGCTCTATCACCCGCAAGCTGTTCCGCGAAACGGTCGACGGGCAGGTCACCGTGAACCGTGTGATCTCTGAAACCAAGACCGAGGCAACCAGCGAGATCGTTGCCAAGGGAACCAAGGAACGCACCGCTTCAACTGCTGCCACTTCTGCCGGCGCTGGAAGCGCATACTCACTGTCTGCTGATTCTTCTGGTGTTTGGGCAGCCCTTGCGCAGTGTGAGTCGGGCGGTAACCCGGCAACGAACACGGGCAACGGATACTACGGCCTCTACCAGTTCACCTTGTCGACCTGGCGGTCAGTTGGTGGTACGGGGCTTCCGTCCAACGCGTCCGCTGAAGAACAAACTGCCCGAGCTCAAGCGCTACAGGCGCGTGCAGGCTGGGGGCAGTGGCCGTCGTGCACTCGAGCAATGGGGCTGTACTGACCGGTAATTGGGTCTGAACTGATTGGGTCTGAACTGACAGATTCTGCCTGAGTGACAACAGAATCCACGTTGCTGGGTGACGTTAATTCTCAACACGCCACAGGTGAACGTTGACTTTCTTAAAATAAGTGGGGTGTAAAGGATCACCTTGCACCTGTTCACCTGTGCAGTGCCCCTGGAATCACGTACCGTGGACACTGGTGAACTACTCACATTCCACTCAAGGAGCTACCGACCCCGTGATTTCACGTTCGATGCTTTCTGAAACCGTCCTGCACCCCACCCGTGCTTTCCTGGGCGGATTAAACCCAACGCGCAAAACAGTCGTTGCCACCGCATGGTTGGCGTCTGCGACGATGGCGGTTGTTGCTGGAGGCGGAATGATGTCGTCTCGCGCCGAGCTGACGCTCGAAGTCGATGGGGTTTCTCAGCCGATTACGACGTGGGGTGGAAGCGTCTCGTCGGTTCTGGCGCGCGCGGGTGTCGCGGTTGGCGAACACGATCTGATCCAGCCGTCGTTGAACACGGTTGCTCCCGATGGGGGAACGATCATCGTGCGTACCGCGAAGGAATACAAGCTGACCGTTGATGGGACGCCGACGACGATTTGGTCGACCGCTTCCTCCGCTCAGGCTCTTCTTGTCAGTTCATCATCCCTTGGTAGCGATGTTGCCGTTGCGGTGGATCGTAGGTCTGTCAGGAAAGACGTGACGAAGATTGTTGAGCGTTCGCAGAACATCACGGTTCAGGCTGACGGTCAGCAGACTACGGTTCAGGTCTCTCCTGAACAGCGTCCCGATGACATCGTCGCGCAGGCTGGAGTCCAGTTGACTCCCAATGACCGCCTGAACGTGAGTGTCCGGCCTGATCGCTCGATGAAAATTAACGTGGACCGCGTGACTCGCGGATACGTTGATGTGGATATCCCCGTTAAATTCAGCGAAACCACCCAAGAGTCTGCGGACCTGTTCAAGGGTGAATCGAAGATTACCCAAGCGGGTGTTCAAGGCGTTGCTGCTCAGAAGCAATGGCAGGAAAGAGTAAACGGCAGGCCCGTTTTTTTCGCCGTGATCAGTGAATCGGTGACAACCGCTCCCACCGCGCAGGTCAGGTCGAATGGTACAAAGGAAGCGACTCCTCAGGCGCTTGCTATCGCCGGAATCGACCCGAAGGCCACGTTGGAGACAACTGTGGACAGTGCGGGCAACTCGATCACCGCATACACGGCAAAGCTTGGAACGATCTCTACCGAAGACGAAGTGAACGCTGTTATTGCATCGATTGAAAGCGCGACGGATCGTGCGAAGGCTCGCGCTGCGTCCGTGTACGGTGCCAGCGTCGCTTCCTATGCTGCTGGCGATCCGCGTGGCATTGCTCAGGAACTGGTGGTCAGTTTTGGCTGGGACATCAGTGAATTCCAGTGCCTTGACAAGTTGTGGACTCGCGAATCTCATTGGAACCCCAGAGCAGAGAACGCGAGCTCGGGCGCCTACGGTATCCCGCAGTCGCTTCCCGGCTCGAAGATGGCGTCCGAGGGTGACGACTGGCGAACCAACCCAGAAACCCAGATCAAGTGGGGTCTGAAGTATATCAAGGGTCGCTACCAGAGCCCGTGTGGTGCATGGGCTCATTCTGAGTCTGTCGGCTGGTATTAATCCTCCGCGTGAATTGTGCGGGCACCGTTCATTGGCATGGCGAGCGCAACCTAGCGCACACTTTCCGCACCGCGGTCCAGCCTGCCTGACCAGTAGAATGACAGGGTGACTCGATCTCGTACCCGCACCCCGAATACTCGCCTGGATCCGACTCTTCCAGAGGGCGTCCAGCCGTCTGAAACTGGCTTGCTTGGCCCGCTTGAAGTGAAAGCGATTGCCGATGCGCTCGGTATTCGCCCGACGAAAGTTTTGGGGCAGAACTTTGTACACGATGCTGGGACGGTTCGTCGCATCGTTCGCGCCGCTGGTGTGGAAGCGGGGGACGAGGTCATTGAGGTCGGCCCCGGCCTTGGTTCGCTGACGCTGGCGATTTTGGAGACCGGTGCGCGCGTGCGGGCGGTCGAGATTGATCCGCCACTGGCTCAAGCTCTTCCGCAGACTGTTGCTGCTCGTATGCCTGAAGCTGCTGATCGTTTCCACGTGGTGAACGCGGATGCGACGAAGATCAACGGTGTTGCTGACTTCGGTGTGGATTGGCCACCTCCGACGAAGCTGGTCGCGAACCTGCCGTATAACGTTGCTGTTCCGGTGCTTCTGGCGATGCTAGAGAGATTCCCGACGCTGACGGATGTTCTTGTCATGGTCCAGTCTGAGGTCGCTGATCGCTTGGCTGCAGGCCCCGGGACGCGAACCTATGGCGTGCCGTCGGTGAAGGTCGCCTGGTACGGTCAGGCTGAGCGTGCGGGCACGATCGGTCGCAGTGTTTTCTGGCCGGTTCCGAACGTGGACTCTGCGTTGGTTCGTTTGCGCTGCGATGGCGAGCCTCGTGGCGATGAAGACCTGCGTCAAGCAACCTTCGAGGTTTGTGATGTGGCGTTCGGTCAGCGCCGTAAGACTCTCCGCGCTGCGTTGAAGACGTGGGCGGGTTCGCCAGCTGCCGCCGAAGCGCTGTTGGACGTTGCCGGAGTGGAATCGACCGCCCGCGGTGAAGCACTCGGTATTGAAGAATTCGTGCGCCTTGGTCGCGCGGTCCTCGAACTGCGTGCGTGTGGGGTGCTGGCTGCTCGCGTCGATCCGCGTACAGGCAAGTCCGTGGGGTCTTCCCCAATAGACCAGGCCGCCTCCACTGCAGCCCTTGGCGCTGACAATGGGGCGGAGTCGGCGCTCGCTCAACAGCAGGATTCTGCTGATGCGTGAAGTGAGGGCGAGCGCTCCGGGCAAAGTGAATCTGACTCTTCGTGTGGGACACCCCACCGAGGACGGATATCACCCGCTGGTCACGGTCTTTGAAGCGCTCAATATGCGCGAGACAGTCACTGTTCGCACGTCGCGCCGTCTTGGTATTCACGCGACAACAACGGCGTACCTGTCTAACGGTCGGGTTGATGAAGCGACGACTGCTGCAATGGCGGAGTTGGATCCCGAAAACCACTTGTGCGTCAAAGCTGCACGTAGCCTGCAGAAACTTGCTGCGATGGGGCCGTGGGGACACACGGCTGCCGGCATTGAGATCCACGTGGAAAAGCATCTGCCGATGGCTGGCGGTATGGCCGGTGGCTCCGCGGATGCTGCCGCGACGCTTGTCGCTTGCAATGCACTCTGGGAGCTGGGCCTCAACAGCGATCAGCTTGAAATGATGGGACGAACGCTGGGGGCTGACGTTCCCGCATGCCTGACCGGTGGCATCGCGCTGGGAACCGGTCGAGGCGACCATATGAGTCTGCTTGCCGACGGTTCAGACGAACCGCGTCACCACTGGGCGATCGCCTTGGCGCACGGGGGTTTATCAACACCTGCTGTTTTCCATCAGCTTGACCAGATGGGCGGGCCTGGAGGCACGTGGGAGCTTCTTGAAGATCTCAGTGATGAAGCGGGCGCTCTACTGACAGGTTCTGCCGAGCAAGCCGCGCCCTGCCTCGTCAATGACCTGACCGAAGCGGCACTTGAATTGCGCCCCGAACTGGCTAAGACGATTGCTGGCGCGCGTCATGCTGGCGCCCTGGCCGTGATTCTTTCCGGATCCGGCCCGACAATCGCCGCCCTTGCCGCCAGCGCGGAAGACGCCCACTGCATCGCCGACGAACTCGCTCAGCTCCCCGCCGTCTCCGCAGTGTTGACGACGTGGGGTGCCGCGCGTGGCGCAATGATTGAGCACGAGGACAACGCATAAATGGCTCACCTTCTAGGAACGCAATCCCTGGCCACAATGGCGGGATCGCGCAAACTGCTCGATGACGTCACCGTCAGCCTGTTTGATGGGTCGCGCGTCGGTATTCTTGGCCCGAACGGCGCTGGAAAGTCGACCTTGCTACGCCTGGTGGCCGGGATTCAGGAACCGGACTTAGGCCTCATCACCAAGCGCGACGGTGTCCGCATCGTTGTGTTGGATCAGGTGGATTCGCTCGACCCGCAGATGAGTGTTGTCGACGCTGTCCACCCCGGGCTTGAAGAATACGAGTGGGCCTCGAACGCAACGATCCGCGACATCCACGCGGGTCTGCTGTCCGACATCGACACGCGCGCATTGATCGGGACCCTGTCAGGTGGGCAGAGGCGTCGCGTTGCACTTGCCCGAGTACTCGCCACCGAATCTGACATCGTCTGCTTGGACGAGCCGACGAACCACCTCGATGTTGAAGGCGTCGCGTGGCTGGCCCGTCACCTGAACGCGCGCTTCGCGAAGCCCGGCGCGAATGGTGCTCTGCTGGTTGTCACGCACGACCGATGGTTTCTCGACACCGTGTGTGAGCACATCTGGGAAGTCGTCGCCGGAGTCGACCCGGGTGGCGACCGTCCACAGATCGCTGGCCACGTCGAAATCTACGATGGCTCGTACGCTGCCTATACGCTGGCCCGCGCCGAACGTGTCCGCCAAGCCGATGTGGCTGCCCAAAAGCGCGCGAATCTGCTGACCAAAGAGCTCGCGTGGTTGCGTCGAGGCGCGCCCGCGCGCACATCAAAGCCAAAGTTTCACATTGCTGCCGCAGAAGCCTTGATCGCCGACGTGCCACCACCGCGCGACACCGTTGAACTGGTGAAAATGGCGACCGCGCGCCTGGGCAAAGACGTCCTGGACCTTGAGGATGTTTCGATCGCATTTACGCGCCCGAACGGCGAGGCGAACATCATCTTTGACGGTGTCACCTGGCGCCTCGCACCCGGCGAACGAGTCGGCATCGTCGGTGTCAACGGCGCAGGAAAGACAACTCTGCTGAACCTGCTGCGCGGAGACATCCAGCCTGACTCCGGTCGCGTCAAGCGTGGTAAAACCGTCGAAGTGGCCACGCTGTCCCAGGACACGCATGAACTGGATGCGCTCGCGGATATGCGAGTCGTCGAAGCCGTCGCCGAGGTCGCGCAGACCTCGATCGTCGACGGGCGCGAGGTCAGTGCCGCACAGATGACGGAACGCATGGGCTTTACCCGTCAGCGCGCCTACACGCGAATTAGCGAGATTTCGGGTGGTGAACGCCGTCGCCTGCAGCTGATGCGTCTGCTGATGGCTGAACCGAACGTGCTCCTGCTTGACGAACCGACGAACGACCTTGATACCGATACTCTGGCGTCGATGGAAGACCTGCTGGATTCCTTCCCGGGCACGCTCGTCGTCGTTTCGCATGACCGTTACCTGCTGGAGCGCGTCACCGACCATCAGGTCGCACTGCTCGGCGATGGAAAGTTGCGCGCCCTGCCCGGCGGTGTCGAACAGTATCTCGCCATGCGCGAAGAGGGGCTGGGGCTTACGACTTCCGGCAGTAATGCAGGCTCAACGTCGGCGAATGTATCCGGGAATTCGACAGGTAAGTCCGCGGGCAATTCTGCTTCGAATTCCGCGGGGAACGAGGCCACCTCGACCATCTCTAACGCCGCCGCTCGTAGGGTGGCGAAGAAAGACGCCGATCGTATCGAACGTAAACTCGAAAAACTGCGCGCCTCGGAAATAAAACTGTCTGATCGCCTCGCCGATCTGGGTGCCCGCGTTGCCACGGATGCCTCGTTGGTCGATGAACTGACACAGGTGGCAGCCGAACATCGCCAGATTCTAGACGAGATCGATGAACTTGAAATGGCGTGGCTGGAAGCGGCGGAACTGTTGGATGAGTTGGGAGCTGGCGGCCAGGACTCAGCGACCGTCAGGACTCAGCCCAGGCACCGCCAGGACTCAGCCACCGATGAGGACGAAGAGCTCAGTCGCCCAGCAGATCGTCGGTGAAGAAACGGCTGGAATCCGCCAGAAGTTTGGCCATGAGGGCGCGCTGGCGACTATAGAGGTTCCACACTTCGTCTTCGTCGATCACGCCAAGGCGTTCACCTGCTTCGATTGCGACCTTGCGGTCGTTCATCCACGACGATGAATACTGACCCATCAGCGGAATCATTGTCTGATCCAGTGCCTCAATACTGGCCAGCGCACCTTCTGCCTGATCCATCAGCGCGCACGCTTCGGTGTAGCGCTCTTCCATGTGGTGCAGGCGCTCCAACGCTTCAGATTCGCGAGTCACAGTCATTCTTTAGTTTCAAAGGGGGCCAGTAGAACTGTCAGAAGATCAGCGAGTTTCTCGCGTTCGCCAGATGACAGAGGAGCCAGGATTCCACGTTCAGAATTGAGTAGGGACGCAAGCGCGGTATCAACCTTCGTCTTGCCCTCCTCGGTCAGTTTCACCTGAACGACGCGACGATCTTCACGCGCGGAAGAACGCGTGACCAGGCCTTTCTCCTGCAGGCGGTCAATACGGTTCGTCATCGTGCCACTTGTCACCAAGTGCTCGGCGATCAAATCACCCGGACTCAGCACATAGGGTTCCCCTGCGCGACGCAGGGACGAAAGAACGTCAAATTCCCACGTTTCCAAGCCGTGGTCGGCGAATGCGGCTCGGCGGGCGCGGTCGAGGTGCTTGGCCAGACGAGTCACTCGCGACAGAACGAGCATCGGCGTGGGATCCAGATCTGGGCGCTCGTTCGTCCACGCTTCGACAATGCGAGCGACCTCATCGTGCGCCTCGTGCGTCGGGCAGGAAGCGCGATCAGCTGAAGTCATTGCACACAATCCTCCGATCGGACGACCAGCGAGGGGCTGGGACGCATATTGCGAATGCCGTTCCAGACTAGGTTTACAACGTGTGCGGCGACCTCGTCCTTCTTCATTCGCCGATCGTCCAGCCACCACTGTCCAACCTGCGCAATGAGTCCGACCAGCATCTGCGCGTACAGGGGAGCGAGGTTCGCGTTGATGTCCGTGTGCGAGAACTGTTCGGCCAACAGGTATTCGACGCGCGACGCGACATCGCCGAGCACGGAAGAGAACGAGCCCTGCGTGCGATCGGTGGGTGCGTCGCGAACCAGTACGCGGAAGCCGTCCGTGTGCGATTCGATGTAGTCCAAAAGGGCAAGTGTCGCGTTTTCTAGAAGGATACGAGGCCTGGCGCTGGACTCCAACGACGTGTGAAGCTTCGTCACAAGCGCCTGAACTTCACGGTCCACGATGACCGCATACAGGCCTTCCTTGCCGCCGAAGTGCTCATAGACGATCGGCTTCGACACTTTTGCCTTCGATGCGATCTCTTCAACGCTCGTCGCATCAAAGCCTTTTTGAGCGAAAAGTGAGCGTCCAATCTCAACTAGCTGTTCGCGCCGTTCGAACCCGCTCATTCGCGTGCGTTTTTCACTCATACGGTCAGTATGTCATCTGAATCGGGTCACGCGGTAGGTGTGAGGTGTGGCGCGAACGAGCCTTTTGCGCCCGGCCGACGTGGCACAGCAAGGGGTACATATGGCAGAATCAAAAGGCGTTTTCCGCCCTGGTGTAACGGCAGCACATGGGTTTTTGGTGCCTTTGGTCCGGGTTCGAGTCCTGGGGGCGGAGCTACAAGTGGGTCACCGCCACGATTTTGGAAGGTAAATCATGACCGTTCCTGCAGCTGTCATTGTCCTCGCCGCAGGTCAAGGCACTCGTATGAAGTCCTCTCTTCCCAAGGTTGTGCACCCCGTTGCCGGCCGGTCCATGATTGGACATGCCCTGAAAGCAGGCGAAGGCCTGAACCCCACGCACCTGGTTGCTGTTGTGCGCCACCAGCGTGACCTTGTCGAAGCTGAAATTAAGCGCGTCAGCCCCACCGCTATCGTCGCCGATCAGGATGAAATCCCCGGCACAGGACGAGCCGTTCAATGCGGCCTGGAAGAGCTGGAACGCCAGGTTGGCCAGATTCACGGCATTGTTGTCGTCACCTACGGCGACGTCCCCATGCTGAGCACCGAGACCCTGAAAGACCTCGTCGATGCCCATATCGAACAGGCGAATGTCGTCACCGTCCTGACCTCGCGCGTCGATGATCCCACGGGCTACGGTCGCATTATTCGCGATGCCGGCGGTCGTGTGACCGCCATCGTCGAGCAGCGTGACGCCACCGAAGAACAGGCTCTCATCAACGAAATCAACGCCGGTATCTACGCATTCGACGCCGATTACCTGCGCGAATCCCTCGTCAACGTGGGAACCAACAACGATCAGGGTGAGGTCTACCTGACCGACGTCCTCGCGGCAGCCGCCCCCGCTGGAAAGCGTGCGGGCGCTATGGAACTTCTCGATGAATGGCAAGCACAGGGGTGCAATGACCGCGTGCAGCTTGCAGAACTCGGCGCCGAGTTCAACCGACGCATCTGCGAAAAGCACATGCGCGAAGGCGTTTCCATCATCGCCCCCGATTCCACGTGGATCGGCGTTGATGTTGAGATCGGAAACGACACAATAATCTGGCCAGGAACCGTGTTGCGTGGTGCGACGGTGATCGGATCCGAGTGTGAGATCGGTCCCTCAGCGACCCTTGATACCGCGATTGTCGGGAATCGTGCGGTTATCCACAACGCGTGCGTGTCCAACGTATCGGTTGCACCCGATACGATGGTTACACCATTCAGCGTCATCGGACAGTCCAGTCGGGACTGACCGATCCGGGTTCTTTAAGCAAGGGGAGGAACGCCGCATGAGCGGATTGGTCACCAGTGGAGAGAAGAGCCTCGTCCTCGTTTCGGGTCGAGCGCACTTGGAACTTGCCGAAGAGGTTGGCAAAGAAATCGGGTGCGGGCTTTCGCAAGTGACCGCCTACGATTTTGCGAGTGGCGAAATCTACGTCCGCTTCAATGAATCCGTTCGTGGCGCAGACGTCTTTGTCCTCCAGTCACACACGGGCGACATCAACAAGTGGCTGATGGAACAGCTCATCATGATTGACGCTGCCAAGCGTGCCTCAGCAAAACGCATTACCGCTGTCTCGCCGTTCTACCCCTACTCGCGTCAGGACAAGAAGCACCAGGGTCGTGAACCGATTTCGGCTCGCCTGGTCTCTGATCTGTACAAGACCGCCGGCGCTGACCGCGTCATGAGCGTCGACCTGCACGCCTCGCAGGAACAGGGCTTCTTCGACGGCCCGGTCGACCACCTCTTCGCAATGCCGGTTCTGGTTGACTACGTCCGTTCGCGCCTCGACCTTTCCAACACCGTCATGGTGTCCCCAGACGCTGGCCGTATTCGCGTCGCCGAAAAGTGGTCTTCGAAGCTCGGCGGTTGCCCGCTGGCATTCGTCCACAAGACCCGCGATACCACCCGCCCGAACGTTGCTGTCGCCAACCGCGTCGTCGGTGAAGTTGCAGGCAAGGAATGTGTCTTGGTTGACGATATGATCGACACCGCTGGCACGATCACCGAGGCCGTCAAGGTCCTCAACAACGCCGGCGCCAAGAAGGTCATCATCGCCGCAACGCACGGCATCCTCTCTGATCCGGCAACGCGCCGCCTCTCCGAATGTGGAGCAACCGAGGTCGTCGTCACCGACACCCTGCCGATTCCGCCCGAGAAGCGCTTCCCAACTCTGACCATCCTGTCGATCGCACCGCTGTTGGCACGCGCCATCCGCGAGGTCTTTGACGACGGATCGGTCACATCACTGTTCGACTGACTCGCTTTTCACCGCCCTCGTCGGGTACTCTGATTGAGTTGCTCCGGCGAGGGCGGTTTTCTATATTCCGCCGTTATCGACAGGGCCTTTCGGATCTTTGCCGGTCCTGCCTGGGTTCTTCGACGCTTGAGCGTGAAACCTACATACTCAGGAGGACATTTCTTATGAGCGATAACCCGATCCTTGTCGCCACCACTCGCACCGAGTTCGGTAAGGGCGCCGCACGTCGCGCTCGCCGTGCGCAGATGGTTCCGGGCGTTGTTTACGGCCACGGTGAAACCACCCACCTTGACATTCCGGAACACGACCTGTTCCTGATCGTTCGTGGCAACAAGAACGCTCTTGTTGAGCTCAAGATCGACGGCACGTCGCAACTCGCACTTGTCAAAGACGTTCAGCGTCACCCGGTCAAGCGCAACCTGCTCCACGTTGACTTCCTAGCCGTCAAGGCTGGCGAAAAGGTTGACGTCGAGGTCGCAATCGTCGTCGTCGGCGAAGCAGCCCCCGGCACCACCCACAACGTCGAAGAGCACACCGTGGCCGTCAAGGCCCCGGCAACCGACATCCCCGAGGCTATCGAGGTTGACGTGACCGGCCTCGAAGCTGGCACCGTTGTCCGCGTCTCCGACCTGGTTTTGCCGGCCAACGTTGAGTGTGAACTCGACGCTGAGCAGGATGTCGTCATTATCTCCGAGCTCGCTGCAGAACCTGAAGAAGAAGCTCCGGCAGAAGCCGAAGGCGACGCTGAGTGAACTAGCGCGTAGCGTTTTCTTTCAAGGCGGGCGGGTCGTATGTGCGGCTCGCCCGCCTTGCTGTGTCCAGGGGAGCGTGGAGCGGATCTTTGCCGAGGTAAGGTGCGGCCCCAGGTGGCGGGTGTCTAGTTTTGGGGCTAATGCCAATTGTGTGTTTTTTCCGGGCGTGTTGGAGTGGTTTAGTGTCCTGCCCAGCCTTTGCGGATGTGTAGGGATCCGAAGGTCTAATGCCCGAATAATACGGACTTGCCATAAATAAGAGGGGGCGGCTCATACTGTGTAGTACGAGCCGCCCTCTCTTGGATGTATCCGTTGCGGATTGCGTTCTGTGTATGCCCCTGTACTATCGCGAGACCTAACAGTTGTATTGGATCTGGCGGTTATTGTCCATCAGTGATGGTCAATACAGATTGATGCATCACAGATCAGATTGACTTAACCTGCCCTTTCCTATTCAGCTCGGCGTTTTCTAGCTCCAACGAGGCCAATGCCTAGCAAAGCGATACCTGCTCCCACGGGTAATAGGGTGATGTCTGCGCCGGTATTCGCAAGCTGTTTTGCCTTTGGCTGTTGACTATCGCGCTTGTTATTCGAATTATTCTTCTGCGCACCAGACGGGTCTGTAGCCTCAGAAAGCATTTTCATAGCCTGCAGCTGAGCGCGTAGTTCAGCTAACTTGCGCTCTAGGTCTTCGCTAGATTGTTTAGCTTTGTTAAATTCTGATGTGGCAGATTCAAGAGTAGCTTTAGCAGTTTCTTCAGCTTTTCTCAGCTCAGATAGGTTCTGCTGCGCTTGTTTTAACGCCTCGTTCTTAGCTTCCCAAGTTTCCCGGGCTTCGGCCAAGTTCAGCTTCGCTGCCTGAAGCGCTTCGTTGGCGGAGGCAACAGACGCATCCTTGTCCATGGCATTCTTCAAATCAGAATTCGCTTGGGAAAGCTTATCTGTTGCAGCTCGCTTTTTCTCCCTGGCTTTTTCCTCAGCTTCCTGATCTTGTTGAAGCTGCTTATCCTTCAAATCAGCGTTTTTCTGGGCCTGTTCCTTGTTGCTCGTCGCCAAATTCAGATTATTTTGGGCTTCAGCTAGTAGCCCTTCGAATTTCTGCTTTTCCTGCGTAGCTTCTTTTTCGTCTTGCTTGGCTTTTTCTAGCTTGTTTGCAACTGCCTCTAGCTCATCTGCAGTACGTTTTTTGTTCTCGTACTCTTTTGTGGCAACATCAGCTTGCTTTTTAGCTTCTTTTTGGACGTTTTCGGCTTCGTCTGCTTTTTGGAAGAGATTCTCGGCAGTGTGCGTTTTCGTCTGAAGGTCTTGATCAAGTTGTTTGATGTCAGCTTCTAGAGTTCCTCTTTCAACTTCCTTTTTCAGAAGTTCATTCCTTAAGGTAGGAATTCTTTCTTCCAAAGCATTAACCTCAGCTTTTAGGGCATCAGCTTCCTTTTCGGCTGACTCCTTCTGCTTTTCTGCTCGCTGTTTTTTCTCTTCAGCATTCTTAATTTTATTCTGTGTCTCGGCGGTAGAATGCTTCTTGTCTTCGGCTAGCGCTTCTTCATACTCTGATTGTGCCCGCTTGACATCCTCGTCAAAAGACGCAACTTCTTGTTGTTTCTGCTTTAGATTAGCCTGGAATGTATTTTTCGTATTTTCAAGCCTGTTAATTTCCTGAAGGCTCTGTTTGTTCTCTTCCTTAAGCTTCTCATGGGCAACCCGTTTTTCTTCCAACTCCTTCTCCAGGGTTTGGACTGCGGACCTAGCGGATACTGCCTCTTCTACGAGCTTGTTATACTCGTTGGTCTTTTCAGTAAGGAATGCTTCCTTTTCTTTTTTGGTTTTCTCAGCTTCGTCTAGTTGACTTTTTGCTTTTTGCAAGTCGCTATCAATATTCGGGTGATTTTTCTGTAACTGCTCAATGGTTTTCTTGAGCGTTTTTTGTTCCTGTTCAAGCTGGCTCAACCGGGTTTTAGCGTCATCAATTTTTTTGGTAGCTGAGACAACTTCTTTTTCAAGCTCAGCAACTTTTTCGTCGGCTAGCTTCTTCTCTTGCTGAGCTTTTTCTAGCTTCTGTTGTGCCGAACGCTCGGCTGCAGCCGCTTCCTCAGCCTCTTTTGCAGCTACTTTTTGAGCCTCTTCTAGCTTCTTAAGCTCGTCAGCAGCACCAGAGTCCTTGATAGCTTTGTCCAACTTATCTTCTGCGGCTTGAACGGCTTTTTCAGCTTTTTCTTTTTTCTGCAATAAAGCTGCAGTTTGCGTTTGCAAATTTTTAACTTCGGCGTCTTTGGCTTCTAGTTCCGAAACGGCCTTGTCATATGTTTTCTTTGCCTCATTCAATAAGGCAGTCTTTTCATCAAGATTTTTCTTAGCCTGAGCAGCTTCGTTTGCAGCATCTTTAATAGCGACTTGTAGCTGCTCACGGGTTAAGGAAGTCTTCGTATCGGTCGAAGAAACTGGGGTGGAGTCCGGTGCTGGTTTAATGGCTCCGAAAGCACTCGGAGCGGCAACCGTGAAACCGATACCCAGTGATAGTGCTGCAGCTAAGCATTTGGTTGTTTTAATATTCAACGCGGTGTTCTCTCTTTCTTTGCGGGAAGATCGCGGTGGAAATATCTTACAAAAATTGTACTTACCTCGCCGTGTCAGTCAACATTTCCCGATTTCCAGTGATATATCTTGCAGATTCTTTCGGGCTAATGCCCGAAAGAATCGTGAAACAAAATCCTGCGAGTCGAAGCGAGAACACGAGTGAGTGAAACATCCGGGCCATGTCCGCTGGTGGGTGGTGTGAAGATCCCGGCCTCGTACCCCAAGCAGGCTGATCCAACGACGTGTGGGATTGCGACGCTTGCTGTGCTTGCTGCCCGTGCGAACACGGATCCCGTGTACTTGTCTTTGCCGCCTGATAAGCGTGAGCGCGCGCAAATTTATCTGCATCGTGTTGCGTCGCGCGTGGGCGTGCCGTGGCCTCAGGCGCTGGGTACGTCGCCGTGGGCGCTGGCGAAGTTGGCTTCGAAAGCGACAGGAGAGCGCCACCGTATAGTTATGCGCGGGAAGCGCTTTCGTGTGGCTGTTGATTCCGCTCTTTGCCGAGGCCGGGATGTCTTGGTTTTCACCGGGGGCTGGAATACGCCCGGGTCGGCGTGGATCCCACGGCATGTGGTGCTTGTGCTTGCGGATGGCACGGATACGAGAATATACGCGGTGTTTGAGCCTTCAAGTGGCAAGGTGTTCCGCGTGAATGCGGATGATTTTTACGCCGGAGCGCCAAGCGCCCGCGCCTCGATGGGACACTGGAAGAACGTACTGTGCGCGGTTGTGCCGACTGAGTAAGCGACAAGACCCCAAGCGCTACGTGCAAATACCTCGATGTCGCTCATGGGTTTAAGGCTAATATCTGGGCAGGTCACAGGGATATTTTGTGAAGAATTGGTCGGCGCCACACAATGAAACGTCTAGGGGTTTTCTTCGCGTCGGGAAAGAAGGGGGAAGACCGGCGTTAGCCGTTCTAAGAAAACAACGAATGTGCGGGTACGTGAGGCTGAAGTGGGGACAAACACGTATCCTCAAAGCAGGTGCCGTCTTCGCCGTTGTGAAATGTGCGATGTCGGTGGTGAAGAACACGTTGTGGGGCACTGAGAGGCGACAATCGTGACGCATTTGCGAACAGATGACGTGGTGGACCTGACCTGCGACCTCATCGATATTCCGTCGGTCAGCGGCGACGAAAAGAGGATCGCGGATGCGATTGAAGAGGCCCTACGTGGCGCCTCGCATCTGGAAGTCCTGCGTGATGGAGATGCGATTGTGGCGCGGACGAACCTGGGGCGTTCTCAGCGAGTGATCGTCGCCGGACACATCGACACGGTGCCGATTTCCGGGAACGTGCCACACGTTCGCGAAGAAACAGAGGGGGGCGAGAAGGTTCGAGGCCGGGGTTCTGTTGACATGCTCGGCGGTGTGGCCGGAGCCCTGTATGCTGCGCTGAAGCTGAATGAACCGAAACATGACGTGACGTGGGTTTTCTACGATCATGAGGAAGTTGCGGCTCCCTTGAATGGGCTGGGGCGCGTCTATCGCAATCATCCCGATTGGATTGATGGTCAGTTCGCGATCCTCGGCGAACCCACGAATACTCAGATTGAGGGCGGATGCAATGGGACGGTTCGTGTGATTGCGACGGTTCCGGGTGTTGCTGCGCACTCGGCTAGGGCGTGGCGAGGCGATAATGCCATCCACAAGATAGCGCCAATCATCGAAAAGATTGCCATGTTCGGCAATCCGGTGGTGAACGTTGACGGGTTGGACTTTAGAGAATCCCTGTCCGTCACCCGAATTGACGGTGGTATCGCAAACAACGTCATTCCCGATTCGGTGCGTTTGACCGTGAATTATCGTTTTGCTCCATCGATGTCGCCGGCGGACGCGATCGCTCACATCGAGTCCTACTTTGATGGGGTCGATGCACTCTTCGAAATCGACGACGAATCAGAAGGTGCTCGCCCCGGTGCGGACTCTGTTTTGGTGCAGGAATTCATCGAAACAGCACGTCGAGTCATGGCAGAAGAAGGCAAAGACCTCAGCGTGAGCGCGAAGGTCGGGTGGACCGATGTTGCTCGCTTTTCTGCTCTTGGGATCCCTGCGATCAATTGCGGTCCGGGTGATCCGCTTCAAGCTCATACTCAAGATGAAGCAGTTCCGGTCTCCCAGCTCCGCCACTACGCGAAGATACTGATTGATTATGTGGGGGCGGCCTCGTTGATCAGCGAAGAACGAAACTAGAATCGAAGGACGCGGTCGCCTACCGCCACTATTTCAAGGAGAAAATATGAGCGAAGCTGTACGTCACTCATACCAGCGTGGCCCGGTTGTCCTGCGCGGTAAAGCAATCCCGAAAGAAACATCGGACGCGAGGCTCTTGCAGGCGCAGGAGACCTCGGATTGGCTTCACGCAGACCCCTGGAGGGTATTGCGAATCCAAGCGGAGTTCGTTGAAGGCTTCGGTGCCCTCTCTGAAGTTGGGCCCGCGATCTCGGTCTTCGGTTCGGCTCGCACTCCGGGGAACGACCCCTACTGGACGGCCGCCTACGAAATCGGGCGTATGCTTGCCGAGCGCGGAATAGGTGTCATCACCGGTGGGGGTCCGGGTGCGATGGAGGCAGCGAATAAAGGCGCGTGGGATGCCGGTGGAACGTCTATTGGTCTTGGCATTGAACTGCCACACGAGCAGGCGCTCAATCCGTGGATCACAGTGGGTATTAACTTCCGCTACTTCTTTGCACGTAAGACGATGTTTGTGAAGTATTCGCAGGGCTTCATCGTCATGCCTGGCGGTTTTGGCACCATGGACGAATTATTCGAAGCAATGACCCTAGTCCAAACTCGCAAGGTTGGTTCC
The DNA here is from genome assembly GCF_030216865.1 of Pauljensenia sp. UMB6358. NCBI lineage: Bacteria > Bacillati > Actinomycetota > Actinomycetes > Actinomycetales > Actinomycetaceae > Pauljensenia > Pauljensenia sp. UMB6358. The sequence continues at coordinate 90,136 of NZ_JASOMS010000004.1, forward strand.
TTCCCGATTGTCCTGGTCGGTACCGAATACTGGTCAGGGCTGATCGCCTGGATCCGCGAAAAGATGATTGGAGAGGGAACCATTTCCCCCGAAGATATTGATCTTGTGAAGATTGTTGACGATCCTGCCGAAGCAGTTCGTATTGCCTGCGGAGGATGATGAGTCTTTTTCCTCGCGAACTTGTGGTGATTACAGGTAAAATGGGGACGTTACCGTAACGCGACCGCGTTCGCGGACAGTAGGAGCAAGGAGCGGCACATGGCAGCCATGAAGCCAAGGACCGGCGACGGACCGTTGGAAGCCACCAAAGAGGGACGCGGAATCATCATGCGAATCCCCAGCGAAGGTGGTGGCCGTCTCGTCATCGAACTGACCCCGGACGAAGCTTCGGCTCTCGCGGAAGCGCTCGCTCAGGCGGTTTGAGCAGATTCTTATACAGCGCGGGCGTGACTAGCATAAATGCTAGTCACGCCCGTTTTGTTTGTCGCTCAGCGCTTCACCGCAACCGCCAGCCCATCGCCGACGGGCAACAGACAGGGCACGAAGTCTGGGGATTCGCGCAGGAAGCGGATCAGTTCGCGACACATGACGGTTTCAGCGTCGCGACGAGCCGGATCGCACACTTGGTCGTTCCACATGGCGTGCACGAGCGCGACGGTGCCACCGGGGCGCAGGATGCGCACGGCGTGATCCAAGTATTCGGGGGTTTGGGAGATATCCGCATCCAGAACAACTAGGTCGTAGCCTCCGTCGGTCATGCGGGGCAGAACGTCGAGTGCACGACCAGAAATGGTACGGATACGTTCGGAGCCGATTCCGGTGCGGTTGAACATGGCTCGGGCCTGCTTGTGGAACTCGACTTCGGAGTCGATGGTGGTGAGGACACCGTTGGGGCTCATCCCGTCGAGGAGCCACAGGCTGGACACGCCAGCGCCGGTTCCGACCTCAAGAACCGCGCGTGCGCCGGTCAGGGCTGCGAGCATACGCAGGGCCGCGCCGGTGCCGGGCGAAACGGGGTTGGCGCCGAGTTCGTTTGCTGCGTCGCGGGCTTCAAGAAGAATCTCGTTTTCGGCGATGTAATCCTCGGCGTACACCCAGGATTGAGCCTTATCTGCCATCGAAGGGCCCTTCCATATAAAAGAATCAGTTGAAAGTGATGTCTAGGCATAGCCTAACGCCCTCACGCAAAGCGTGAGGGCGCCTAGTGGGGACAAAGTTACTTATTAAAGGATCCGCCGGGCGTTGGATGCCCAAGGAATCGACGTTGAGTAACTATGTCGAAGTGATTGCCCACGCAGGGCAATCGTTCAGTTCTTGATGGGGGAGACCCCAAGCGGGCGACCCGCTAGGCCTCGTTCCGTCTTGCCCAGTGCTGTTGCCAGCGCGACAAGTTCACTCGCAGCCGGACCATCATCAAGGGAAACGGGGCGTCCGGCATCTCCGCCTTCGCGCAACGCGATGTCCAGTGGGACCTGCGCCAACAGCGGAACCTCGTAACCGAGCTGAGCCGTCAGGCGAGCGGAAACCGATGCGCCACCACCGGCACCGAAGAGCTCCAACTGAGAGCCGTCGGGCTGAGGCAGGTAGGACATGTTTTCGACAACACCGATGACCTTTTGCTGGGTCTGCGATGCGATGGAACCTGCGCGTTCTGCGACCTCGGCGGCAGCAGCCTGCGGGGTCGTGACGACCAGGACCTCGGAATTCGGCAGTAGCTGCGCGATTGAGATGGCAACGTCGCCGGTGCCCGGAGGCATGTCAATGAGCAAGACATCGAGATCCCCCCAGAAGACGTCAGCCAAGAACTGTTGGAGTGCGCGGTGCAACATGGGACCGCGCCAGATGACGGGCTGACCGTCGGGCACGAACATGCCGATGGACATGACCTTGATACCAGAAGCGCCGACGGGCGGAATAATCATGCCGTCGATGACCTGCGGGTCGTGGTCGACGCCCAACATACGCGGAATCGAGAAACCGTAGATATCGGCATCCATGACGCCGACCTTCAGGCCTGCCTGCGTCATCGCGGCAGCAAGGTTCGCGGTCACGGAGGACTTGCCGACGCCACCCTTACCGGAAGTAACAGCGATAACACGGGTCAGCGAATTGGGCTGAGCAAACGGGATTTCGCGCTCAGGGCGACCACCGTTCAGTTTCTCGCGCAGAGCCTTCTTCTGTTCGTCGGACATGACACCCATATCAACCTTGACGTTCTCAACGCCCTCAATGGCGCCAACAGCTTTGATGACGTCAGCGTTGATCGTGGTGCGTAGCGGGCAACCAGCGGTGGTCAGAAGAACCTCGACGGTGACGGTGGAGCCGTCAATGGTGACCTGCTCGGCGCTGGTCATGTTGAGATCGACGATGGGACGGTGAATTTCGGGATCGATGACCGTTTCGAGCGCGGCCATCACCTGATCGATTGAGACAGACATGCTCTTATCCTACGTTGGCGTGCGCGCGGGGTCGTTTCCTAAACCAGCCGGTGCACGAAAGTGAGTGTCAAAGCGTGGGCAACCGCCATTTTCCCGCCCCCCAAAGTCAGAAGCTCGTGGCGTGCGGATATGAATAACGTGGGCGGTGGGTTATTCGAATTCCGCCCAATGTACAAGGCCACTTCCTCCCAATGTACAGGGCCACGCTTACCTCAGCGGGCGGCCTCGTCCCCTCAAACCTGCGCGGAATCGAACGAGGTGGATTCTTCGGCGGACTCATCGTCGCCCGAAGCGGATTTCTGGGAGGCAAGCAGTTCGGCGTGCAATTCTTCGCGAATCTCCTCACGCAAGGATTCGACCAGATCACGCAACTCGGAACGCACGAAGTCACGGGTGGCAACTTCCTGGACAGACAGGCGCAGGCTCGCAATTTCGCGGGTCAGATACTCGGTGTCAGCCAGATTGCGCTCGGCGCGCTGACGATCCTGCTGGGCCTGGACACGGTCGCGGTCATCCTGACGGTTCTGCGCAAGAAGAATCAGAGGAGCGGAATACGACGCCTGGGTTGAGAAAGCAAGGTTGAGCAGGATAAACGGATAGGGATCCCACGCATACTTCTGCGACATCTGGTACAGCACGATATTCGCCGTGATCCACGCGACCACGAAGATCGTCATATACAAGATGAACTTCGGCGAGCCCATGAAACGGGCGGTCGCTTCGGCGAACTTGCCGAAACTATCACCCGATGACTTGCGACGCTTGAAGAAACGGAATCCAGCTTCGCGGGGAGTATCTAGACGTTCAGCCATCAATGCTCCTTGCCATCATGCGGTCAGTGACCTCGTCATCGTAATCACGCCAGTCTTCTGGCAGCAGTTCGTCCAACACGTCGTCAACGGAGACCGCGCCCAGAAGGTGCGCGTCTTCATCCACGACCGGAAGGATTGTCAGATTGTACGTTGCCAACAGTCGCGTGACAGTTGCGACGTGAGCCTGCGGGGAAACAGCCTCAATATCAGAGTCGAGGATCGTGCCCAGCAGAGTCTGCGGAGGCTCGCGCAGGGCACGCTGAATGTGGACCATACCCAGGTACGGGCCGGTCGGAGTCTCTTCCGGCGGGCGAGTAATGAACGCGACGGTCGCAAGGGACGTGGGAATATCTTCACGGCGCACAGAAGCAAGCATCTGCGCCACAGTTGCATCCGGGCCCAACACAATCGGCTCGGTCGTCATCAGCGAACCGGCCGTCGACTCGGCGTAGGTGAGCAGTCGGCGAACGTCCTTAGCTTCCTCTGGCTCCATCAGGTTCAGCAGGTGCTGAGCTTGGGCTTCGGGAAGCTCGGAAACGAGGTCTGCGGCGTCGTCAGGCTGCATGACATCCAGAACGTCTGCTGCTCGGGCTGCTTCAAGGCCGGACAGAATGGCAACTCGGTCGTCGTCGCCGAGCTCTTCGAGGACGTCGGCTAGACGCGCGTCAGGCAGTTCCTTCGCAACAGCCATCTGGCGTTCGGCAGGCAGATCATGCAGGAAGTCCGCTAGGTCGGCAGCGCGCATATCCTCGGTCTGCTGAATAAGAGTCGCCGCAGACTGTTCCACGTCGCGACTACGCAGGCCGGTCACCTCAGAAACCGAGACGTTCAGCGTCTCGCCGGAACGAATGAACCCCAGTGCCGTCGTGCGCTGGCGCTGCACGTGAAGCTTCGAAATCACCCAATCCTTCGGGCGACGTCGCTCCATCGCAACGTCAAGGATCTTCACATCGCCCGAACCATCGTTCAAGGCAACAACTCGGTCGAACAGCTGACCAAGCACCAGTGTCTCCATGGGACGCAGTGTGAATGAACGCATATTGAGCAGGCCCGTCGTAATAATCGACCCGGACTCAATGGACGTCACGCGTGTCATTGGCAGGAAAACACGCTTACGCGGACCGACCTCGACGACGAATCCGATGACGTTCGCGGCTGATCCATAGCGGAAAATCACGACGACATCGTGGATCTTTCCAACCTGATCCCCGATGGGGTCAAAGACGGAAGTACCTGCGAGCTTGCCAATGTATACGCGTCGCCCGGCTGTTCTGAGTTCCATAGGTGCGCTGTTCACAGGGACAGCCTATGCCCTCGGGTGGAATGATAGTGGCTAGCACGTAGTGAAAACTGTTCAGTTTGTGAGGAATAAAACCCATGGCGCAACGCTCGAATGACCTGAACTTTGGCATGCCGGTAATGCCGACAGGGACCGAGGTGGCCTCATACCAGACCTACGCGGAAGCTCAGGGAGCGGTCGACTACCTGTCCGACCAGGAATTCGACGTCAAGTCGATTACGATCGTCGGCACCGACTTGCACCTTGTTGAGCGCGTGACCGGTCGGATGACGATGGGACGCGCGGCCCTGTCAGGCGCCTCTAGTGGCGCCTTGTGGGGTGCCTTCATGGGCTTGATGCTGTCCTTCGCGGCACCGAACGGATCGGCGTTCGTGTGGGTTGGCATTGGCATTCTGGGTGGCGCGCTCGCGGGCATCATCATGTCGGGTCTGCTGTATGCGATGACGAGTGGGCGTAGGGATTTCACGTCACAGTCACAGACTGTGGCGTCGCGATACGCGCTACTTGCGTCAGCGGATATCGATCGCGCGTTCCAGATGTTGCAGAAGACGCCGGGTAATCAGATGCGTCCGAAGCTGCGTCGAGTCCGCCCAGAATCCACCGGCCCGACCGAATACGGGTCGCGCCCGGACGAAAAGCCTCGTTTCGGTGTCCGCTTGAGTCATGCCTCTGCGTCTTCCGCATCTTCCGCTTCGGGGAACGAGGCCGATCCTGCTTCCTCAGACTCTCTTTCTTCCGAAGGATCGGAGCCTACTCGCGGTGGAGCCCACCCTGGCCAGCCCGCAGATGAAAAGGCTGATTCCAACGACGCAGACGATTCCAAGCCAGTGTATGGACGCCATCGGGCAGACGACTGAACAGCAAGGTGGGGAGCAGGCAATGCCTGCTCCCCACCAGTGCGTCTGATCCGGTTAGTTGCACTATCGATCAGTCAAGTAATGACTCAGTTGCGCTGTTTACGCGAAGCGAATGAGTTCACTCCCATCAGTGATGCTCCTGCAAGGAAGGTTGCAAGGGTTGTCACCAAGGCGGTGTACGTGTCTGCGCCGGTACGTGCGAGCTTTCCGCTCTTGGATGCTTGAGCGGACGTAGCGTTTGCCTGCTGAGCGTTAGCTACTCCAGATGGTTCTGTCACGGTGGTGCCCGTGGCTGGCTTCTCGCCCTTTTCGTAGAAGACAACAAGGGTTGTGCCGGTTTGAAGGTTTGCTGCAGTTGCAGTGAACACGACGCGTTGCTTCCCAGAAGAATCGCGCAGGACCTTTGCGAGCTGCAGGGAACCGTCGTCAGAGCCGTAGAGGAAATTCGTTGGCAGGTAGCCGGGGAAGTCCTTCACCAGCGGATCGGACAGTGGAATATTCATGTACTGACCGTCAACCACGGGAAGTATTTCCGTGATCGGGTTCTGTGCTTCATCGGTGAAGTATTCCTTGAGAAGAGGCGAGACACCACCGTCAGTGGGGTGTGCGTACATGACCTTGACTTTAAAGGCGCGCTTCGGGTCGAGTTTGACCTCATTCAGTCCTTTGAGTGCGGATTGCAGGGCATCAGTCAACTGTTGCACCTTCTGCTCGTCCATGTACTGCGGAGCCGTGAAAATTTCAGCTGCGGTTGCTTCGATAGCTGCGTGAAGGGCCTCGATCCCGTCCTTGCTGAACGTGTATCCGTCCTTCGGAGTCTTCGCCACTGCCTGGTCGTAGAGAGCCTTCAAAGCATCAAGATTCACTTGGGTGAACGGTTCGGTTTGAAGACCATCGATCGCGGCTCGCAATGCCTTTTCGCTCTCGTCGAATGCGCGGTGCGTGACAAGCGGTGAACCGTCGGCAGGAACCTTAATGGTGGTCAGATCTTTCAAGCTGACAAGCTGTTCTGCCTTTGCCAGAGCAGAGTTCAGTGCGTCGAAGGAATCCTTGGTGTAGCGAGTGGCGTTGGCTCCGTTTTGGTCAATCTTTTTCTGTGCTTCAGTGATTAAGGATTTCAGCCCGTCGCGCTCGTAGGGGAGTGGGAGAAGTTCGGCGTACGTTTCGTTGAGCTTTGTACGCATTGCTTCGATCTCTTCGATCGACGGCGGGTTCTCCGCCTTCTTGGCGTTCTCTACGAAAGCGCGTGCTTCGTCGTTGATGCGCAGATATGCATCAGCCGTTGTAGGGTCGAGCTTGATGCCGTCGTTCAGTGCTGCCTGGTATTCGTTCCAGTGCTCTGCAATTGCTCCTTCAAGGTAGCTGGTGTCGACTTCAGCGGTTTTTGCAGGAACCGGGATGTCGAAGCTCTTATCTTTCAAGACAAGCTTCACCTTGTCGCCTTTGACCTGGATTGACTGATCAAGCTGGAAGATCGTTTTGTCGTACTTACCGGGCTTAGTGTCTTCCGGAGACACGAGCAGAGGGATGGTCACGTACTCGTTGTACTTGACCTTGTTGCTGTCCGAACGCAGGTACGTCTTGTTGTCAACATCTTCAAGACCAAGATCTTGGACGGTCAGTGGCATCTGTAGCTCCCCGTACAGAATGACTTCCTTCGCCTTGTTCAACGGGTCAACAGAAAGCGTCGCAACGTAGACATCAACGTTGCCGTCGTCCAACTTGACTACGGTCTTTTTGCCGTGGGTCTTGATCCACTCGAAATTGTGCTGGCCAGTGTCAGCAATGGCGGAACTGATTCCTGCCACGCTGCAGAGGATGGAAACACACAACGTCGTAACAATCGTGCGAAGAGAAATGCGTCGTTTTTGCACTCCTCGAGACGAATGCGTCATTAGGTTCTCCTTTTATGTCATAGGTAAGGCGCACCTAAATTAGCATAAGGATTGTGTTGCACTAAAATATTTTCCCCGTTCGCGCTGGAAGAACGAGTTGATATGACGCTGATATGAAAAGGCTGGTGGGGAGCAGGCGCTGCCTGCTCCCCAGCAGCGGGAGTTGAAAACGGTCAGTCGAAACTGATGATGCTCAGCTTTGCTGCGCCGCCGCGATCCATGCCTCGACGTCTTCAATAGTGCGCGGGATATTCTCGGAGATTCGCGTGACCGAACCGTCTTCGTTCACGATCACATCATCTTCGATGCGCACGCCGATGCCACGGAATTCTTCCGGAATCAGTTCGTCATCGGCACGGAAGTATAGGCCGGGTTCAATGGTGAAAGCCATGCCCGGTTCGAGCAGTGCCTCCTGGTACATCTCGCGACGCGCCTGAGCGCAGTCGTGAACGTCCAGACCCAGGTGATGGCTGGTGCCGTGAGGCATCCAACGACGATGTTGCTGACCTTCGGCGGACAGGGATTCTTCAACGGTGACCGGAAGTAGACCCCACTCGCGCAGGCGAGTGGCAATGACCTGCATTGCCGCGTCATGAACGTCCTTGAAGCGGGTGCCAGGTTCGTTTGCTCGCGCAAGCGCAGCCTCGCACGCATCCAAAACAGCCTGGTAGACACGTGCCTGGACCTCGGTGAACTTTCCGTTGACCGGCAGTGTGCGGGTGATGTCGGCGGTGTAAAGGGAATCGACCTCAACACCAGCGTCAACCAGAACCAGATCGCCCTCGTTCACCGGACCATCGTTGTCGATCCAGTGCAGGGTGTTCGCGTGATTGCCCGATGCTGCGATCGTGTCGTAGCCAAGGCCGTTGCCCTCTTCGCGAGCAACCGCGCCAAAAGCACCCTCGATGACGCGCTCGCCACGGTGGTGACCGACGGCGCGGGGGAGAGCCTTCAAGATATCGGTGAAGCCCTGATAGGTGACATCGACCGCGCGCTGAAGTTCAGCGATTTCGAAGGGGTCCTTGCGCAAGCGGATTTCCGACAGGCGCTCTTCAAGCTTCTCGTCTGCTTCGCGGGCGTCGTCTCCGGCCTTCAATCCAGCCTGAGTACGAACCTCGTTCACCATTGCTTCAACGTTTGCGTCCACACCGCGCACGATGCGCACGTTGATCAGCCCAGCGTCCTTCGACAGAGCGTCGCGGAGCGTATCGATGTGCTCGCAGCGGAGTCCGGTCTCGGCGCTGACCTCTTCCAAAGAGGGGCGGGCGCCCACCCAGAACTCGCCGTAGGTTGCGTCGGAGTAGAACTCCTGGGAAGAACGTGAAGCGCGCGGGCGGAAGTACAGAACCGGCTCGTGTGGGCCGTCTTCGCGCGGTTCAAGAACGAGGACAGAATCAGGTTCGCGCTCGCCACCGAGGCCCGAAAGGTGTGCGAAAGCGGAGTATGCGCGGAAGCGGTAATCGCAGTCGTTACTGCGTACCTTGTATGTGCCCGCGGGGATTACCAAGCGCTCGCCCTTGAAAGGCTCGCCGGCTGCTTCGGCGCGCTCGGGCAGATAGTCGGCTGCTCCACTGCGCTTCATTTCCGTCTGGATACGAGGCCCCCAACCGGAGCCCATGAACGCGCGGAATGCGTCCGACGAGGGGCGACGGCTTCGTCCTTCCCCTCGCTGAGCCATCGATGCGGGCGCTTCTTCCGCCTTGTTTTCTTGCGCTGACTGAGTATTCGTCGTGTCGTTCATAGTCTCCATGATGGCACTTTCGGGCGAAGGTCGATACTCTCAGTTTTATGCTCCGAATTGATTCCCACACTCACACCGCGTATTCAGATGGCACCGATACGCCAACTGAACTGCTTTTCAAGGCTCGCGATGCTGGTCTTGACATGATCGGATTGACCGACCATGACACGTTTGCCGGGTGGGATGAAGGTGAGGCGAGCGTCAAAGAATCGCACGTCGCGTTAATCCGAGGCGTTGAAATGTCATGCGCGGCCTCGGGAATTACGGTGCACCTGCTGGCATATCTGCCGGACCCCACGAACACCGGACTGCTTGATTGCTTCGAGAAAGCCCGAAATTCTCGCAAAACTCGCGCCCAGCGGATGGTTGAAAACCTTGCGGAAGACTACCCGATTACGTGGGATACGGTCCTCGAATTTGCGCCCGATGGTGGGCCAATCGGTCGCCCTCACATCGCCGACGCTCTGGTCGCAGTCGGCGTTTTTGAAAACAGGTCGCAGGCTTTTGAAAAGATCCTGCATCCGTCCGGTCCTTACTTCGTTCACCACTGGGCACCGGATCCTGTCGAAGCGACAGAGCTTGTTTTGAAGGCTGGGGGAGTGCCTGTTCTGGCGCACCCGAAAGCGCGTGCGCGCCAGCGTTTGTTCTCCGACGAAGTCATCTACGACATGAAGGATGCCGGGCTCTTCGGAATCGAACGCGATCACCGCGACCATCAGGCTGAAGACCGCGAGGCCGTCCAACGGTTGGCCGACGATCTGGGGCTTGCGATCTTCGGCTCATCTGACTACCACGGTTTGGGAAAACCGAACCAATTGGGTGAGAATCTAACGGATCCTGAAGTAATTTCTCAGGTTGAAGACGCAGGAACAATGGAGGTAATTCGCCCGTGAACGCATCGTCGTTTTTTGATGTCACACTTTTTGCGACGACGTTTACGACCCTGATCGTCATCCTCGATCCCTTCGGCGCGATCCCCATCTTCCTCGGTTTAACCGGTCGCCTGAAGCCACAGGCGCAAAAGAAAGCCGCCAGCCAGGCAACGATTATTTCCTTCTGCATCATCTTGGCGTTCGCCGTTCTTGGCCAGCAGGTTCTTCGTCTCCTACAAATTTCGATGGAGGCACTGAAGCTTTCCGGCGGTGTCTTGCTGTTCCTTGTCGCAATGGAACTGCTGATGGGCAAAGACAGCGATGAGCCCGATACTGGCGACCCGAACGTCAACGTCGCCCTGGTTCCGCTGGGCACGCCACTTCTGGCAGGCCCCGGCGCGATTGTTGCCGTCATGGTGTCCGTCGCGCAGGCTCACGCTTCTCTTGCGGGATGGATCGCCGTCGTGTCGGCGGTCGTTGTCGCTCACCTGATTATGTGGTTCGCCATGTACTTCTCGCTGATCCTGTCGCGTTTGCTTGGCACCGGTGGCATCATGCTCCTGACGAAGATCATGGGCCTTCTCTTGGCCGCTATCGCGACTCAGCTGGTCATGGGTGGCATCTTCGATTTCATTGCTGAAGCGGCAGTTTAAGGGTCTTTTTCCTCGAATAAGGGGTGTGTTCCTTTGGGATCTGTTCGGGTGAAACTCGGTTGATTCCCGCCGGTAACGGAAACGTTTCCGTAAAACGCGCTACACTAGTCCACGTGGGGCGAAAACTCCCACTGTGGCTCACCTTTCAAACGACCACTTTTGGCGAAATTGCCCAGAAATAGTCGGTAATCTCGTAGCCAGGGTGTCTTTGCCAAAGCAGCAAACGAGCCACGACAACATTGAACACTGGGAGTACCTATGACTCAGAACCTCAGCCAGACGCTGGCAACGCAGGTCCGCGCGGTCTCTGGCCGTCCGATCGCAAAAGCCACGAAGATGGAGCTCTGGCAGGGCCTGTCAGCCGCAGTCGTTGATCAGATTGCCGACTCGTGGGATACAACGACCGAAACCTACGCCAAGGGTCGTCAAGAGCATTACTTCTCCGCAGAGTTCCTCATGGGGCGCGCTCTGCTGAACAACCTGTCCAACCTGGGCCTTGTTGACGAAGCGCGCGCCACACTCGCCGAACACGGCGACGATCTCTCTGTTGTTCTCGAAGAAGAACCGGACGCGGCCCTCGGTAACGGTGGCCTCGGCCGTCTGGCGGCCTGCTTCCTCGATTCCTGCGCCACGCTCGATCTGCCGGTCGCCGGCTACGGCATCCTCTACCGCTACGGCCTGTTCAAGCAGTTGTTCGACAACGGATTCCAGACCGAACATCCGGACCCCTGGATGGAAGAGGGCTACCCCTTCGTTATCCGTCGTGAAGAAGCCCAGCGCATCGTTTCCTACGCTGACCTGACCGTCCGCGCAGTACCCTACGACATGCCGATCACCGGCTACGGCACAAAGAATGTCAACACTCTGCGCCTCTGGCGTGCAGAGCCTGTCGAGGAATTCGACTACGACGCCTTCAACTCGCAGCGCTTCACCGACGCTATCGTCGACCGTGAACGCACCAACGACATCTCGCGCGTCCTCTACCCAAACGACACCACGTTTGAAGGCAAGGTCCTGCGCGTTCGCCAGCAGTACTTCTTCTGCTCCGCATCCCTGCAGGCCATCGTCGACAACTACGTCGAACATCACGGCAAGGATTTGACCGACTTCGCGAAGTACAATGCGATCCAGTTGAACGACACCCACCCGGTTCTGGCTATTCCGGAACTCATGCGCTTGCTCATGGATGAGCACGGTCTCGGCTGGGAAGACGCCTGGGCACTCGTCGCCAAGACCTTCGCGTACACGAACCATACGGTTCTGGCCGAAGCCCTCGAAACCTGGGAAATGACGATCTTCGACCGTCTGTTCCCGCGCATCGCCGAAATCGTCCGCGAAATCGACCGTCGCTTCCGCATCGAGATGGCAGAACGTGGTCTGGAACAGTCGACCATCGACTACATGGCACCGGTTTCCGGCAACACGGTCCGCATGGCATGGATCGCCTGCTACGCCGCCTACTCGATCAACGGTGTTGCGGCCCTGCACACCGAGATCATCAAGCGCGAAACCCTCAAGGAATGGCACGACATCTGGCCCGAGCGCTTCAACAACAAGACGAACGGTGTCACTCCGCGTCGTTGGCTGAAGCAGTGCAACCCTCGCCTCGCATCTCTTCTCGATCGCGTCACCGGCTCTGACGAATGGGTCACGGACCTCTCCGTCCTGTCTCGCTACGTTGACTCCGCTTCCGAGGATGTTCTGGACGAACTCACCTCGATCAAACACGCCAACAAGGTTGACTTCGCGGCGTGGGTCAAGGAACGTGAAGGCGTTGACATTGATCCCGACGCCATCTTCGATGTTCAGATCAAGCGCCTGCACGAATACAAGCGCCAGCTGTTGAATGCTCTGTACATCCTTGACCTGTACTTCCGCATCAAGGATGATCCGACGCTGGACGTCCCGAAGCGCGTCTTTGTCTTCGGCGCAAAAGCAGCCCCCGGCTACATCCGCGCAAAGGGTGTTATCAAGCTGATCAACACGATCGCTGACCTGGTCAACAACGACGAAGACATCAACGGTCGCATCAAGGTCGTCTTCATCCATAACTACAATGTGTCTCCTGCTGAGCACATTATCCCGGCAGCCGACATCTCCGAGCAGATCTCTACTGCGGGTAAGGAAGCGTCGGGCACGTCGAACATGAAGTTCATGATGAACGGCGCCCTGACCCTCGGCACTCTCGATGGTGCAAACGTTGAGATTCTTGACGCCGTCGGTGATGAGAACGCCTACATCTTCGGCGCCACCGAAGACGAACTTCCCGAGCTACGTCAGAACTACGATCCGCGCTGGCACTACGAGAACGTCCCCGGCCTCAAGCGAGTCCTCGACGCTCTGACCGACGGTACCTTGGATGACCGCGGTTCCGGTTGGTTCCACGATCTGCGCTGGTCGCTTCTCGAAGCCGGCTACGAGCCCGCTGACGTCTACTACGTCCTCGGCGACTTCGCGGCCTACCGAGACGCGAAGGATCGCATGGCCACCGACTACCGCGATGCGCGCGCTTGGGCGCGCAAGGTGTGGGTCAACATCGCTCAGTCCGGTCGCTTCTCGTCTGACCGTACGATCACCGACTATGCGAACGAGGTCTGGAAGCTCGACGCAACGCCGATCGACTGATCTGGTGACGCGCTAGTTTCTGCTAGCTTCTCTCGCTGGCTTTGGCTGCGGGGGCAGGTCCGAGAGGGCTTGCCCCCGCAGTTTTCTGTGTGCGGTCAGGTGGGTGGCGGGATGCCTGCTGGGGTGTGTGCCTCTGCGTGGGGTGTTTGGGGGCAGGTTTGACCGTGTGAAGCGATATTTTCACGCTGTTTGCAGTGGTTCCCGGTTTCGTTGCCTCGTATGACGTTGTCGGTCGTGTACGTGGCTCCTGCTGTCGGGTTTGGTCGTGTGAGGCGCTGTTATCTCTGCTGAGAGCCTGATTTCGTTGCCTCGTATACCGAACGAGTAGAGCACCCACCCTCCGCGTCTGTATTAAGCGCTTGACACAGTGTCTCGCGGACTGTCATAGTATTACTGTATTAATACAGCGATACAGGAAGGAGGGGGTGTGAGTATCGATGATTCTCGACCAATTTGGGTCCAGCTAGTTGAAACGTTTCGGATCAATATCGTGTCCGGAACCTGGCCACCGTCCTCGAAGATTCCTAGTGTCCGCGAACTCGCACTACAAGCGGGAGTTAACCCGAACACGATCCAGCGTGCCCTCGGCGAATTAGATCGTCAGGGACTGACCGAAGCTGAACGTGCGCAGGGGCGTTTCGTCACCGCGGACCAACACGTGATCGATGTGACCAGGGCAGAGCTCGCCCTCGATGCAACTCGCGATCACATCACTACTGTCACGCAACTCGGGCTGAGTCTCGATCGGGCGCAGGAGTTGCTTGCTGAACAGTGGACCGACATCGAACGCACAGCACGCGAAGGTGATGCGCAATGACATCAACACATGCAGTTGTTCAGGTGGAAAACCTGACGAAAACCTATGCGGGTGGCGCGACTGCCCTGCAAGGTGTGAATTTTGAGCTCAAGCCGGGCACAATCACCGGCTTGGTCGGCGAAAACGGTTGTGGTAAAACGACGCTACTGAAGATCATGGCGGGCGTTCTTTCCGATTGGGACGGGACTGTCCTGATCGAAGGTGAGAAGCCAGGAGCCACCACGAAGGCACACGTCGCATTCCTTCCCGCTTCGGATTTCTTGGATCCGATGTGGGATGCGAATAAAGCGATTGACGTGTACTCGCGTTTCTATTCGGATTTCTCGGCTGAGAAGGCGCGTGAAGGAATCGACTACTTCGGATTGCAAGCGGATCAGCAGCTGAAGTCCATGTCGAAGGGCATGGGGGAGAAACTACAGATTGCTCTGCTGATGGCACGCAGTGCTGAGCTGTACCTGTTGGACGAGCCTCTGTCGGGTGTGGATCCAGCGGTGCGTGACACGATCATGCAGGGGATTCTGCGCGATTTTAACCCAGATTCGGCGATGGTGATTTCCACTCATTTGATTGCTGACGTGGAGCAGATTCTGGATGACGTCATCATGATGCGAGCGGGTACGGTGCTTGTTCACGCGAATGTGGACGATCTGCGAGCCGACTACGGCATGTCGCTGGAGGGTATTTTCAAGAAGGAGTACCGCTGATGTTTGGTACGTTGTTTGGGTATGAATTGCGTGAGAACGCAAAGCGGGTTGCACAAACGTTAGGCATCCTGCAGGTCATGTGCCTTGTTGCCTTCGTGGCAGTCGCTGTTGATTTCCCCGTGTTTTCAGGCTTTTCTAGTAGCTTTGCTCTGCTTGTGGCTCCGATGATGCCGGTTGCTGTTCTACTTGTTCTGGCTCAGGCGTATTGGAAGAGTATGCACGGTCAGATGGCGTACTTTACGCATTTGCTGCCGGTTCGTGGCCGTGATCTTTTCTGGTCGAAAGTGCTGGTTGCCTTGGCGTATGCGTTAGTGGCGATCGTGCTAACCCTGGTGAACTGGGGTGTGCTGGCTCTACTGAAGGCTCACAAGGCGGAGCTGAGCGTGCAGGAGTTCTGGCATCGCACCGCTGTTATTTGGGATCTTCCGAGCTGGATTGTCTGGTTCGCTGTGGTGGCTGTTGTAGTGCAGTTGGTGACGATTGTTCTTGAGGTCGCTGCTGGAATGAGCTTGAGTGCTCGCGAGCGTTGGCAGAAGCATGGCTTTGGAGCTGCGATAGTGGGTTTCGTGATCCTCTATCTGGCGAATCAGGTGGTGTCCTTTGTTGCGATGGCGTTCTTCCCGCTGATGATGGATGTCAACACGGGCGAGTTACGTTTTGGCTTTTGGGTCACGGACCTGGTGAACGCGCTGTTAGCTGATACGGATCCGCAGTTTGTCGGCATTGGTGCGCCCGTAGGGGCGGTGTTGCTGGCAATCGGTGTCGCATGGTGGGGTGTGCGTTCGATTGAGTGCCACACGTCGGTGCGTTAGTTTCGGTTTTCGACTGTCGGGCTTCGTCATAATCGACGAGGTCTCGCACAGACCTTGGGGGTAGGGCGCAAATGCGCCCTGCCCCCAAGACGTATTGCATTTAAGTGTGCTTCCAGCTCTGATGTTGTTTTTCTGAACTGAAATTATTATTTGGGGAATCGGTTGCCAGAACTCTTGATATTCTTTCGTCTGGGTTTGTATGCTCGCAATTTTAGGCGCTGCCACCCTTGTCCTTACGACGGCGCACACGCTGACGCCGAGCCTTCGGCGCTGAGCCCTCAGTGCGCGGAACCTGCGTGTGGTTGCCACGACCACGCCCCTTCGTTCCACGGTCAGAACGACCCTGCTGGCCCGCATGGAACTCGCGATCCCCGTCCTTTGAACGACGATTACGTTCCGGTGAGTGCGAGCGACCCCTCGAACCGGATCCACCCTTGCTACCTCCGCGCCCCGAACCGGAGCGAGCACCCGAACGGCCAGAGCGGCCTCGTGAACCGTGAGCGCCACGCGATGAAGAACCACCCAAGTCCTCTAGGACCTCGGCGTTCAAGCCCGCAAGCTTACGCTGTGCGCGTGGCAGGCGACCCGTGGTGTCCGGCGCAATATCAAGGTCGGTGAATAGGTGGTGAGAGGTGTGGTAGGTCTCCAGCGGTTCTGGAACCCCCAAGCCCAACGCCTTCGAAATCAATGACCAACGCGGTGTATCATCCCAGTCCACGAACGTGACCGCGACGCCCGAATGTCCCGCGCGACCGGTACGGCCAATACGGTGGATATAAATCTTCTCGTCTTCGGGGCACTGGTAGTTAATGACGTGGGTGACGTCGTCAACGTCGATGCCTCGTGCAGCAACGTCGGTGGCAACGAGCACGTCCACCTTGCCATTACGGAAAGCACGCAGAGCCTGCTCACGAGCACCCTGACCCAAGTCACCGTGCAACGAACCAACTGCGAAACCACGCTCCGTCAGATCCTCGCCAAGGCGGGCAGCAGTGCGCTTCGTGCGACAGAAAATGATCGAACGGCCACGGCCCTCAGACTGGAGGATTCGCGCGACAACCTCGACCTTATCCATTGCGTGAACACGGTAAATCACCTGCTTGACGGAGTTCACGGTCTGGTTCTGATCCTCGGGATCTTGAGCGCGAATGTGCGTCGGCTGTTCCATGAACTTACGAGCCAAAGCCACAACCGGGCCGGGCATGGTTGCCGAGAACAGCATCGTGTGGCGGTTCGCGGGAGTGCGTGCAAGCAACGTCTCAACGTCGGGCAGGAAGCCCAGGTCGAGCATCTCGTCGGCCTCATCCAAAACGACCGTCTCGGCACCGTTCAGATGCAGAACACCCTTTCGGAGCAGGTCAATCAGACGACCGGGCGTGCCCACAACAATGTCCGCGCCCTTTTTCAACGCCTCGATCTGAGGTTCGAACGCGACACCACCGTAAATTTCCACGATGCGTGTCGACAGGTAGGCGGCAGCCTCGCGCAGGTCAGTGGCAACCTGCTTCGTCAGCTCGCGTGTCGGCAGGATGATCAGAGCCTGAGGCATGTTCGGGTTCAGCAATTCGTCATAGCCCTCTTCATCAGGAGCAATAACGTCTTCCAGAACCGGAATACCGAAACCGAGCGTCTTGCCCGTACCCGTCTTCGCCTGACCAATAATGTCGTGGCGATCAAGAGCCGGCGGAAGCGTCAGCGCCTGAATTGGGAACGGGTGCGTGATTCCCTTATCTTCCAGCGCGTCAACGATCGGGTCGGTCACGCCAAAATCAGCGAAGGACTTGTGCTCAAGATCCTCGTCGCCCGTGTCCACAACGTCCGGCGTTGCTTCGGGTTCAACAGCGACCGGAACAATAGTGCCTAGGCGGACAACGCCTGCGGAGTATTCAACGGTTTTCGGCTTGCTTGCCTCCTGCACGTCAGCTACTTGAGTGAATGCGGTGGCCTCGTCATTTTTTTCAACGGGCACATTGGTGCCCTGGGTATTCGTGGAAGTCACGATCTGCCTTCTCTCCCGGAAACGCCGGGGTGGGGGTAGCAGCCGATCGCGCATTATCGAGGCGCCAAGCGCGCGCAAAAACGTGGTATTCAAAGCGACCGGTCAGCTATGGTCACTCCCATTGTACGTTGGCATCTCAGTTTTCAGCCCGAGGATATGGTCACACTACATTCACGAGGCCACCCCGACCGCCCGGGTGCGCACGTTCAGTATGCGCACGGGGTGGGGAAAGTGCGCAGGTTGCGTGGACATCCGTCTTCGCGATTGAGATATCGGGGGAGTGCAGACGAGGCTAGGCTGAGAACATGGCTACTGAAAACGGTGCGGTTGAAGCCGCAGATATTGAAGTAATCGGTCTGCTCGCGTTCACGGCACTCGCCGCAATGACGCGACTGTCAAAGGACGGCGATCAAGCGCCGACCATCGAAGCCCATATCGAGCATGCGCGTATGTCCGCACGGGCTTTTGAACTCTTCACCCAGCTTGAAGCCTGGTGTACGAACCGTGACATCGACCTGCCTGCAGCAGCTGGGCAGTACAACGGTCTCTACGACGATCTGGATGCTCGCACACGCCCGACAACATGGTTCGAACGCTCAGTGAAAACCTACGTGACCATGGGAATCATCTCTGACCTGCTCGGCGAAATCGCTAGCCGGCACGAACTCTTCATCGAAGAAGCCGGAAACTGGGATGTCACGCAGGGGGAGTGGGTTCGTGACAATATCGCTCCGCTGATCTCCGCAGACGAGCAACTCGGCGCCCGCCTGTCCTTGTGGGCGCGACGCGTCGCAGGTGAAGCATTCGCTCTAGTGCGCGCAACACTGTTTACGCACCCCGCCCTTGGCCAAGACCCCGACACTGTTGATGCGATCGTCGCATTCGTCACCAAGCGTCACGGTGAACGTATGGAGCAGATTCATCTGAAGGCCTAACAGCGTCAACTCTCAGCCTGACACACCTGAACGCTCTTCTGCGAGCTGCGGAAGAGCGTTCAGTGTATGAAGACCGGGCTTCAGATCATGAAGCCAACGCGCCGCTTGGGCTCGTCGGCAATCTGCACGAAAGTCAGCGCGTGTCCGGGCACAAGATAACGAGCGCCCTCGGCGTCCGTCAGATCCAGAAGAGAGTCGCCTGTGAGCGCTTGAGCGACCTTTGCAGTCAGCTCATCAGCGGTCAGATCCAACTCAAGATGCAGTTCACGAGTGCTTTCGCGAACGCCGACGATGATATTCATACCCACTCCTTCACTCAATGAGTGATCTGTTTTTCGAACCTGACTTTAATGCTATGCACATTGGTTTCTACATGCCTCCTGAGATGATTACCCTATGAGCGAAATAAACGTACAGATTGCTACGCGCCCGCATGGATGGGCGGATATTCCGCCGCTGAATCATGCTCAGAAACAGGCATGCGATTCAGCGGAAATGCATTCTCTTATCGTTCGTGGTGCGCCAGGTTCGGGGCGGTCGACATGTGCGTTAGAAGTCTTCCGCCGTGCAATTGAAAAAGGCGAAGATGCCGTCATCATTGTTCCTGACCGCGTTCGTGCGCAGATCATGACCCCTCGGGCTCAGTTTTTTGCTCCCCGTACTCTTCGACCTGTTCGTACCCTGTCAGCTTTCGCGTATCGGATTGTGAATCAGTGGCGCGTTGAACGTCAAGAACCCCTGGGTGGCATTGAGCTTGTCACCGGCGCAATGCAGGATCAGCTGATCCAAGATCTACTAGAATCAGCTGATATTGCATGGCCGGACTCAATCTCGCAGGAAATGCGCGGAATGTCTGCTTTCCGCGATGAACTCAGGGATCTGTTTTCGCGCGCGGGTGAAGCCGGAATGGACGGTATCGCGCTCAGTCGCGCCGGTCATGACTTTGATAAACCCCAGTGGGTCGCAGCCGGTGAACTGCTCCGACGCTACCTTGAACAACCTCAATTCGCTCTTGAGTATCAGGGCACACTGGCGGTTGACATTTCTCGTATCCAAGCCCTGGCAGCAGATGTTCTTGGACAGTGGCAGGACAAAGCTGCTTCTCTGGGTATCACGGGCAAACGGCCACTTCCTGACCTCGTCATCGTCGACGACCTGCAGGACTGTACGGCATCCACGATCACTCTGCTCGCCCAACTGCATCAGCTGGGTAGTCGTATTGTCGCTTTTGCTGACTCAGATGTTGCCGTCGCTACGTACCGTGGTGGTGAGCCCCATTTGGACGGTCGCCTTGAAAAGACGCTCCATCTGAATTCTCATGAGCTGGGTGACGTGTACACAACCGCGCCCGTTCTGCGTGAACGCTACAAGGTGATCGCCCAGGGCATTGCGCATTCGGACGACAGTCCTCGGCGTCAATGCGGGGTTGCTCCGCAGGCTCAGAAGCTCGACGGCAAGGTAATCACCCACGTTGGTGGCTCATACGCGCAGCTTGGTGCACACGTATCGCATGCCCTGCGTGCCCACTTCTTGCACGACAAGATTGCGTGGGAGGATCAGGTCGTCATCGTCAGATCAGAGGCCCTCGCTGAAGAAACTCGTCGCTATTTACGTCGCGGTGGAATCCCAGTTACCTCGCACTCTACTGCCTTCGATTTCCGGAGTATTGCAACAACTCGCATTCTTCTTGAGCTGATGAGTTCTCACCCGCAGGCGCGTGGCGATGAATGTGCAGAGGCTCTTATTTATTCACCACTGATCCAATGCGATGGGATGAAACTCTATTCGCTTCTTCAACGGGTCAGCGCATGGATGGGTGCAAGCGTCCAGGATGCTCCGCTGGTTACGGCTTCCACGTTGATGAGCCAGCCGGATCTTTTGACGAACGAGGACATCGGTTTTGTTCCGCCGGAATTGCAACGCGCGGCGCAGATGTGGGGCATTTCAACGGATCAAGAACAGCGTCCACGTCAGCTTCTATGGACGCTGTGGGATGCGGCAAATGTTGGTGACGACTGGAAAGAGCGCGCTCTAGCCAATGATCAGGACTCATCGTGGTACGACGACCAGCTGGACGCTGTTCTCTCCCTGATGCGCGTGGCAGACGTCTGGGAGCAACGTAACCCTGATGGGAACGCCCGCGATTTTGCAAAAGAACTGCTTGATCACACTGTCCCCATCGATACGATCAGTCGCGTTGCAGTACGGCCTGACGGTGTCCGTGTGATTACTCCGGCACAAGCGATGGGTCGCCATTGGAGCGTAGTCGTCCTCATGGGGTTGCAAGACGGTGTGTGGCCAAATACGCGCCTGCGCACACGCGCGATGCGTGGTGACCTGCTGGCGGATGTTGCTTTAGGTAGGACAGGTGACGGCGCGAATGGGCGTGTTCTTCTCGATGAACCTCAGGTGGCGCGCAGAGCTGTCCTTGATGACGAACGTCGTCTGCTGGCAGCCGCAGTTTCTCGATGTTCAACATATCTGCATCTTGGTGTTGTCGTCGCTGAAGACTATGCGCCTTCACGCTTTTACGCGATTCTTGTGAATCCTGAAGGCCAAGAGGGCGGTGACATAGCAGTTCCGACTCCGGCACCTGCTCCTTTGAACCTCGAAGGTCAGATCGCTGAACTCCGTCGTGCTGCATCTGCGCCCGATGAAAGCGAAGACGAATCGACGGCAGCATCTCTTCTTGCTCTTTTGGCTCGAGAAGGCATTTCCTCGGCGGACCCCGATGAATGGACTGGTGAAGGTCCGCTGACTTCCCAGCAACGCATTGCCTCTCAACGCGTTGTTCTTTCTCCGTCGCGTATCGAAGCGATGATGGATTGTCCTCTTCGCTGGTTCTTCTCGTCTATCGGTGCGCAGCCTCGTGCCACGAATGCTCAATCAGTTGGGCAAATAGTCCACGAGCTTGCTGAAGTCTTCCCTCGCGGGAGCACAGAAGAACTCCAATCCCACCTGCTCCAGGAGCTAGAAAGAATCGATATCGATATGCAGACCTGGGGCGGAATTGAGTTTAAAGATGCCGCCCTCGACAAGGTTGAGCATCTTGCTGAATACCTCGCGCAATGTCCGCACGACATTGAGATTGCTACCGAACGGGCGATCGAAGTCGACATGGATGGCGTCACGATCCGTGGACGCCTGGATCGCCTTGAGGTTGACCCCGATGGTCGCGTTCACATTGTTGACTTTAAAACAGGAAAAGTTGCGACCAAACAAGAAGCAAAAGATCACGCTCAGCTGGCGATCTATCAGATTGCTCTCGCTCAGATGATCGCAAACGGTGCAGACCTAGGGCTTGACCGTCAGGCCAGTGAAGTCAACGGTGCCAAGCTGGTCTTTCTGGCAAAGAAACTGCAAGAGCGCACGCAAAGCGTTCTTGACGAAGACGAAAAATGCGCCTGGCATGCCGTTATTCAAAGCGCAGGAGAAATCGCGCGTGGCATTCGCTTGCAGGCGAAACCAGATAATACGAAGTGCTCACGGTGCGTGTTTGCGCGCTCATGTCCTGCACAAGACAGCGGTCGAAGGACGGTGGACTGAACAATGACACAGCATGTCTATAGCGCTGAAGAGATCCAGCGACTGATTAACCCCAAAATCCATCCGACCCCAGAGCAAATTAAAGTCATCGAATCACCTCTACACCCGCTGCTGGTCGTTGCTGGCGCGGGTTCGGGCAAAACGGAAACGATGGCAATGCGCGTTCTCTGGGCGGTTGCCAACGAACCGGACATCACAGCGTCGCGTGTTCTGGGCCTGACTTTCACAAAGAAAGCCGCAGGTGAACTGAAAGATCGTCTACGTTCACGATTGAAGAAACTCAGCATTGGCATCGGAGCTTCCGAAAAGGAAAAGATCAGCAACGATGATGATTCTTCTGCGAAAACAAAGATGATCGACCCGCATGAAGAACCGACATCAATGACCTACAACGCCTTCGCGGGGCAGATTGTCAGCGAACACGGTTTACGGATCGGCTTGAATCCTGACGTCACAATGCTCAGCCAAGCTGGTTCGGTTCAGCTGATGACAGACATCATGACGAATTGGCCGAAACGCCTCGATGAGAACATCACGATTTCGTCTGCGGTCACGACGGCGTTGAGCCTCAACGGACAGTTGGGGGAGCATGGACTCAGCATCGAACAAGCTCGCGAACAGTTGGGACAATTCGGAGCGGAACTCACCGAGGTCGGCGATTCTAACGAAGACGCACGTAAGGTGCAGGCGCGTAACCAGCTTCGTATCGCCCTCCTTGATCCCATTGCCCAGTTCCAACGCCGTAAGCGTGAACTCGGAGTCATGGATTTTTCGGACCAGCTGATCCTGGCCACTCGAATCGTGAATACCGTGCCCGATGTTGTTCAACAGATTCGTAAAGAATATGGGCTTGTTCTGCTCGATGAATTCCAGGACACCTCTGTCATCCAGATGGAACTCCTGTCAACGCTCTTCAAAGACCAGGCGGTGACTGCCGTCGGCGACCCGAACCAAGCAATCTACGGCTGGAGAGGTGCTTCGGCATCCTCGCTAGAATCATTCATGGAACGTTTCTGTTCTGAAGAACCCAAGCCGGAACAGACTCTGACGCTATCAACCGCGTGGCGTAACGATCGTCAGATCCTTGTATGCGCCAACGAAGTGGCAAAACCGCTTCGCTCACATTCGCATGCTGCAACGTCTCCGGTCCTCGTCGAATCTACATTGGCAACTGAAGGCGATGTTGAAATTGCCTATGAAGCTGATCGCGATGCTCAGATCGCGCACGTTGTTGACTACGTGCAACGCCTTCGCAATACCCATCGGAGTGAGTGGAAGATCGGCATTCTCTGTCGCAAGAAGAGCCACTTTCTTCCCATTGACCGCGCACTTCGCGAGCATGGCATTCCCACCCAAGTTCTCGGGCTCGGCGGACTGCTGGAACAACCGGTTGTTGCTGACCTGCGTGCAGCCCTCGAGATTACGAACTCAGTAGATGCATCTCCTGCCCTGTTGAGACTCCTTGTTCGTGAAGATATCGGAGCGTCCGACCTGCGTTTGCTGGGGCAGTGGGCAAGCCGTCTGAACCGTAAGAGCAGAGGAACTCCGTATGAGGGCGTGCTTCTGTCAGCCGTTGATTCTCCTCCGGAAGTGGGATGGACGTCTACGAATCGTCAAGCGGGATCGTCACAATCCGATTCCGTTGCAGAGAGTGCCAACGATGCTCCTCAAGAATCGGATGCGCAGACGGAGGCGCTTGATGGTCCATCGTTCTCTGAAGGTGGATATCGTCGCGTTCTTCGCCTCGGAGAGCGCCTGCGAAAACTACGCTCGTTGCGTGGGCATGGGCTGGTTGAACTCGCAGAACGAGCAAGCCAGATCATGGGGATCCTCGATGATGCGATCGCCGACCCGCTGGGTTCAGGTGCTAGGGAATCGCTCGATGCCTTTATCGACCAGATTGCAGAATACGAATCAAGCGTTGATAACCCCACTCTTGCTGGTCTTGTCGAATGGCTGAACGTTGCAGAAAGCGATCCGGCAGGGCTCAAAGGCGTTGACGTTCAACCGGACCCGTCCGCAGTGCAGATCCTGACAGTGCACGGATCCAAAGGCCTGGAATGGGATAGCGTCATTGTCTTTGGAATGTCCGATACAATTTTCCCCTCGCACCGTAGCAAGAGCGTGTATTGGCGGGACGAGCCTCCAGCCCAAACCGGCTGGGTCATGGCTCCTGAAGAACTCCCGCATCCGTTGCGAGGTGACTATGGCGACCTCCCACCTTTCACCATTGATGTTTCTAACGGACGCACCCCATCCGCAGGATTCTCAAAGTGGTTAAAGACCGTGTATGGGCCGGAACTTGGTGCACACGTAGAAAGGGAAGAACGTCGTCTGGCATACGTGGCAATGACACGAGCACGCCACACGCAACTCCTCATCGGCTCGTGGCTGGATGAGAGCAAAACCCTACGAAACCCTTCCCGCTACCTCATGGCATCACGGCATGCGATGATCGAAGACTTCGAACAGACCTTGGCGACAGGGCAAGTCGTGTGGGCAAACGGAAACGTGGATGTCAAAGACGGCAACGAGTTGCAGGAACTTCAAAAACGAATCGACGGCTTAAACGACGTCATTCCCGAAGCTCCAACATCGGAGTCGTTTGCGCAAGACAGTGAGGAAGACACCATCTACTTCCCCTTCGAAATTGGTCCATCACGTCAAGCGGTTGCCAAAGGAGCCCAGCGCGTGCGACAAGCTCAAGCAGAGCTGAAAACGGACGCCGACGTCTTCGAACTGCTCGACGCCTTGGGTGAATCTCAGCGCGTTAAAGACGTGACAGCGCTCATTGAGGAACATCGACTTGCATCAAGCAAAGAAACCATGGTGATCCGCCAGGATCATATTCCGGCAACCTCGGTTTCAAAGATGCTCGAAGACATCGACGCGTTTGCTCTGGATATGCGCAGACCCATGCCCGCTCAACCCAGCGACAGCGCAACGCTTGGAACGATTTTCCACGCGTGGGTTGAACGACAACTGCATCTTGCCAGCCCAGAAGAACGCGATGAGCCCGTTGCTGGGATCGAGACCCTTGATGATCACGAACGCGCCCGATTGCGACACATGCAGGACAACTTCGTCGAGCTTCCCATCGTCAAAACGGGCACACCGATCGCCATCGAAGAAGCATTCAGCGTCAAGGTCGCTGATATTTCAGTCAATGGCAGGATCGACGCTGTCTTCGAAGATAAACACGGTAAAACAATCATCGTCGACTGGAAGACGGGGCGGGCTCCACACAGGAACACGAAGAAGGAAACACTGCGTTACTACGCGACTCAGCTCCGCCTCTACCGGCTGGCCTGGTCGCAACTCACCGGGCTCGCGGAAGAATCAATCACTCCGATGCTTGCCTTCGTGGACGCTAACACAACTGTTTCCCTTGATGATCTGGTGAAACTAGGTGGTGCAGGCCTCGAAGAAAGCCTAGAAGACGAAGTGAAAAGGACCTTGAAGCGGGCCTAGGCGCAAAATACAGTTCGTGCCCACACGACAGTTCGTGCCCACACGGACACCGCGTGGGCACGAACAAATGCGCCAAATATGCTTCGCCGGAACTTGCTTCAGTCTCTGGCCATTACTCCTGATCCAAGAAGTGCAGGCGCTCAGTCGGAGCCTCGTTCACATCGGTAGAAGCGCGTAAGACGGACGAAGGCGAGGGAACCGAAGACGTGGAAGCCGAATCGGATTCTGACTGAGAACCGGACTGTTGCGGATCGTCATTATCTGCGCGGTCATCATCTACGCGCTTATTGGCATCGTCGTAGTCCGCAAGCAACGTTTCAACGTCGTGCCCGTGACGCCCATGACGCCCAAACCTGGTGAAAAGTGATGCTGGCAAACCAAATCGTGTTGCAAGACTCGCCTTTTCTTCGGGCGCGTCCTGATCACAATCAGCATCGACTTCGGAGTAAGAGTCATCGTCGGCACAACGATCCGGGGCTGCGTAGTCGTCCGAATCCGAGTAATCGTCAGAATCTGAAAGATTGGCGGCGCCGAGGCGGCCTGCTACGACGTTGAAATCAATGACCTCAGTCTTCTGGTTCGCAAGCTCTGCGCCAGCAAAGGAGGACGTGGAGAAAGCTGGTGCCCGGCGCGAAGAAGAAGCAGAATCGGAGGCAGAGGAGACGGAAGGCGACGGCACGGAAGCAGAAGATGCAGGCGATGGGGCGGAAGGTGCGGTAGTGCCAGAATCAGAAGCCTGAGAATCCTGTGTCTGAGCAACATGCGCATGCGGGCGTTCAACGATTTGCGCGTCCCCCAGATCTGTTGAAAGCTCACTGAGCATGTGGCGCGCGTCAGAAATGATGCTTCGGTCTTCCGCGTGCAAGCCGTGAACCAGCCAGCGCACAATAGCAAGCTCAGACAACAGTTGCGCACGAGTAAATAACTGCAGATCAGCAACCGTTCGTTCCTGAGAATATGCGGCGCGAAAACGCTCCAAGAAAGCATCCGATGCAGACGCAAGAACCCACGCGATGTCCTGAGCGGGATCGCCGACGTGCGCAGAAGTGAAGCCAGTCATCGCGCGAACAATGCCCGCTTCGACGATGACGGAATTGCCTTGAATATCGCCGTGGATCGGGGCTGCGGGGAAGCGCCACAATGACAGATCCTCAAGGGCTGCTTCCCAACGGTTCCAGAGGTTCGCGGGAATCAGGACCTGAGACGCCACCTCGTCAAGCATCGCCAGATGGCGTTCGCGACATTCAGAGACGGAGTATGCGGGCAGGTTAATGCCGGTGTAAATGACCGGAGGAAGGTTGTGAAGTGCTGCAAGGGCTTTACCGAGCGAAGCGGGAAGAAGGTTCGGATTGTCGAAGTCGTCGTCGCTCATCGGGTGCCCGCCAAGGTCTTGGTGGACGATGACACGATCACCTTCAGGGGTCAGGGTTGTGCCGTGGATTCGCGGGACGTCGAAGGGGATTTTCTTCGCGTCTTTTGCTTTCGCCAGCCGGGTGAGGACGCCTGACTGAGCGTCCAAATCGAGTCCGCCGACGCTGGAGTGCGGGCAGGTGACGGTCCATTTATTGCCGGCTGAATCGATGATGCCGGTGACGGAAAGAACCTCGTCGGCAAATTGTGGTTCGCGCAGACCCGCAACGGAAAGTCCGGGGACAGCGGCGGTCGCTAGGGCAGCAAGTTCAAGCGGAGTTTTTGGGCGCATCACAGTTTAACGGTACATGGGTGTGTGCCTGAAGCGATGGTGCGGCTTGCGCTTCGTCAGGTTTTTGTGGTCGACGAGGCCGGCCTCGCCGATGATTTGGCTGAATACCGTAGTGAGTGGCCGGTTCGGGAAGAGGTTCAAAGTATGTGATCTTTCTTGAAGGGGTCAATATGTGGAAAGGGATGGTCAAGTATGTGTAATACGTGCCCATAATTAGGGCATGAGCACACTTGATATGAATCGTTTGTCCGACACTCTTCGACCTGTTTACGAGGCCGTTGTTGCCCGCGACCCGGGTCAGCCCGAATTCCACCAGGCCGTCTACGAGGTCCTGCTGACGATTGCTCCGCTTGCCGAACGCAAGCCTGAATACGCTGACCTTGAGATCTTTAAGCGCGTTGTCGAACCGGAACGCCAGATCATGTTCCGTGTCCCTTGGATGGACGACAACGGCAAGATCCAGGTGAACCGTGGCTACCGCGTTGAGTTCAATTCCGCGATCGGCCCGTACAAGGGCGGTCTGCGCTTCCACCCGTCCGTCAACCTGTCGATCATTAAGTTCCTTGGCTTCGAACAGATCTTCAAGAACTCCCTGACCGGCCTGCCGATTGGTGGTGGCAAAGGTGGCTCCGACTTCGACCCGAAGGGTAAGTCCGATGCTGAGGTCATGCGTTTCTGCCAGTCCTTCATGACTGAGCTCTACCGCCACATCGGTCCCGACACCGACGTTCCCGCAGGTGACATCGGTGTTGGTGGCCGCGAGATCGGCTACCTCTTCGGCCAGTACAAGCGCATCACCAACCGTTACGATGCGGGTGTCCTGACGGGCAAGGGGCTGAACTGGGGCGGTTCCTTCGCGCGTACCGAAGCAACCGGCTACGGCTTGGTCTACTTTGCCGAGGAAATGCTGAAGTCGAAGGGCACCTCGTTCGACGGCAAGAAGGTCGTCGTTTCCGGCTCCGGGAACGTTGCCATCTACGCGACTGAAAAGGCTCAGCAGCTGGGCGCGACTGTCATCGCCGTCTCGGACTCCTCCGGCTACGTGGTGGATGAGGCTGGCATCGACGTTGCACTTTTGAAGGACATCAAGGAAGTTCAACGAGGCCGCGTTTCCGACTATGCCAGCGAGCGTTCGTCGGCGCGATTTGTTTCGGGCGGTTCCATCTGGGATCTGCCGTGTGATGTCGCTCTGCCGTGTGCAACTCAGAACGAACTCCCCGTTGAGGCCGCGAACACCCTGATTAAGAACGGCGTCCAGCTGGTCGCCGAGGGCGCAAACATGCCGACCACCCCGGAAGCGATTGAAGCCCTGCAGTCCGCGGGTGTTGCCTACGCTCCCGGCAAGGCGTCGAACGCGGGTGGTGTTGCCACCTCCGCTCTGGAAATGCAACAGAACTCGGGTCGTACGCAGTGGACGTTCGAGGAAACCGACGCGAAGCTTCATCAGATCATGGTGAACATCCACGCAAACTCGGTTGCAACTGCTGAAGAATACGGTGTGGCCGGAGACTATGTTGCTGGCGCAAACCTTGCAGGCTTCCTGAAGGTTGCTGACTCGATGGTTGATTTTGGTCTGATCTGATTAGCCGTATTGTGAGCATCTGAACGCTTCAAACCCTGCCTGGTGGCGGTGTGTAGGTTGAACCTCATACCGCTACTGGGCGGTGGTGTATCTACCAGATGCTCTGAATCGACTAGTGTAGTGGCGTGGCTACAGAATTTTCAGAAGAGATCCAGAACCTGCGTACGACTATGGAGAACGTCCTCGCGGTCGTCCAACCCGATAAGCTCCGTAGCCAAATTGAAGACCTCGAGAAGCAGGCAACGGCCCCCGATTTGTGGGATGACCCGTCACACGCCCAGGAAGTGACCTCGGCCCTCAGCCATCGTCAAAGCGAACTCGATCGCGTGACCAAGATGGTGGATCGCATCGATGATCTTGAAGCCATGGTTGAAATGGCAGGTGAAGATCCTGAAGAATCCGCAGAGATCCTGGAAGAAGCCGACGGAGATCTTGTCACGTTGAAGGCCGATATCTCCGACCTTGAAATTCGTACCCTGCTTGATGGTGAGTACGACGAGCGCAATGCTGTCATCACGATCCGCTCCGGCGCAGGTGGTGTTGATGCCGCTGACTTCGCAGAGATTCTGCTTCGTATGTACCTGCGTTGGGCAGAACGCCACGGCTACCCGACCAAGGTGATGGATACGTCTTATGCCGAAGAAGCTGGCTTGAAGTCGGCAACCTTCGAAGTCCAGGCTCCCTACGCCTACGGCACCCTCTCGGTTGAAGCAGGCACTCACCGTCTGGTCCGAATCAGCCCCTTCGACAATCAGGGGCGTCGCCAGACCTCCTTCGCGGCAGTCGAAGTTATCCCGCTGATCGAATCCACCGACCATATCGAAATTCCGGAAAACGAACTGAAGATCGACGTCTTCCGCTCGTCCGGTCCCGGTGGTCAGTCCGTGAACACGACCGACTCCGCTGTTCGTATGACGCACATTCCAACCGGCATTGTCGTGTCGATGCAGGACGAAAAGTCGCAGATTCAGAACCGGGCGGCCGCTCTTCGAGTCCTCCAATCCCGACTTCTTGTTCTTCGTCATGAAGAAGAACAGGCGAAGAAGAAGGAACTCGCCGGTGATGTGAAGGCATCGTGGGGTGACCAGATGCGTTCCTACGTTCTCCAGCCCTACACGATGGTGAAAGACCTTCGTACCCAGTTCGAATCCGGTAGCCCGCAGAACGTTTTCGATGGTGACATTGACGGCTTCATTAACGCAGGCATCCGCTGGCGCAAGAACCAAGCGAACGAACAGGCAGAGGCCTGACCTGATCCGATCCCGAGTCAGGGAAAAGAAGCGAACGCTGGTCGGCCTCGTCGATCACGGTCGACATACTGCACTGAAGCGTAAGCTCGCGCCACGGCGAAGCAGCTGGCTAGAAAACGCTGAAAGTATCGCCCTCGTCACCTTTTTAACAGGTGGCGGGGACGGAACTGAATCCGGCGCGTGTCGCTTCAGCCCGCGTTAGAAAACCTTGCCTAGTCTGATTGAGACCATAACCTTCAATTGGACGGCCTAATGATTCGATTTGATGACGTAACCATGGTGTACACCGCAGGTGCGAAGCCTGCGCTCGACCATGTGTCTTTGGAAGTTGAACGGGGAGAATTCGTATTCCTTGTCGGTAAGTCCGGCTCGGGCAAATCCACCTTCCTTCAGCTTGTGATGCGCGAAATTAAAGCAACCTCCGGTCACGTGTGGGTCCTCGGCAAAGAGGTCTCCAAGCTCCGTAACTGGGCGGTGCCAGGACTTCGCCGTCAAGTCGGAACCGTCTTCCAGGATTTCCGCTTGCTCCCATCAAAGACCGTGTACGAAAACGTCGCGCTCGCAATGCAGGTGATTGGTAAGCCGAAGCACGCTATTAAGACCGCCGTCCCAGAAGCACTGGCGTTGGTCGATCTGGCAGGTAAGGAAAACCGCCTGCCCCACGAACTCTCCGGTGGTGAAGAACAGCGCGTCGCAATCGCACGCGCAATGGTGAACCGTCCCGAACTGCTACTGGCGGATGAGCCCACCGGTAACCTCGACCCCGATACCTCGCTTGGCATCATGCGTCTTCTGGATCGTATTAACCGCCAGGGGACCACGGTTGTCATGGCAACCCACGACGCCGACATCGTGAACCAGATGCGCAAGCGCGTCATCGAGCTACAAGGCGGTCACGTCATCCGAGACCAGTCGCGTGGCGTCTACGGGGCGGTGAACTAACCATGAAGCTTCGTTTTATTCTCTCTGAAGTCGGCAAGGGACTGGCGCGCAACCGTGCAATGTCCGTCGCCGTCATCATCGTCACCTACGTTTCCCTCCTATTCGTCGGTGTTGCTGGCCTATCGCAGATGCAGGTCATGCAGATGAAATCGCAGTGGTACGACAAGATTGAGGTCTCGATCTACATGTGCGCCACCGACGATGCAACGCCGTCCTGTAACGCAACGGAAGCAACCGAGGCTCAGATCAGCGCCGTTCGTGACAAGCTCAATTCCGCGGAAATGTCGCAGTACGTGAAGAACGTATACGAAGAATCCAAGGAAGAAGCGTACGAAAACTACTTGAAGCTCTACGGTGATTCCACGATCAGCGAATGGACAACGGTAGACATGATGCCCGTTTCCTTCCGCGTGAAGCTCGTTGACCCCGAGCAGTACTCAATCATCAAGGAAGAATTCTCCGGTGCTGCCGGTGTTTCCCAGGTGAAAGACCAGCGCGAAATTATCGAGCCGCTGTTCAACGTCATTGACGCTGCGCGCCTGATGGCCCTCGGCCTGGGTGGTGTCATGATTATCGCCGCCATCCTGCTGATTTCGACCACGATCCGCCTGTCGGCAATGAGTCGCGAGACGGAAACACAAATTATGCGTTACGTCGGTGCCTCGAACCTGTTCATCCAAGCACCCTTCATGATCGAAGGTGCGCTTGCCGCAATCGCCGGCGCAATCCTGGCAGTGGGAACACTGTTCGCCGGCGTTCACTTCCTTGTCCAAGGCTGGTTGGCTCCGTCATTCAGCTGGACCAGCTTTATCGGCGCCACCCAAGTGTGGATTATGACGCCGATCCTTATCCTCGCAGCGGTTGCGTTGGCACTGATCGCGTCCGCAGTTTCCTTGGCTAAATACACGAAGGTCTGATCATGAAGAAGTCGATTCGTCTTCACGTTCCTGTTGCAGTTGCATGGAGCGCATCGATTGGTGCGCTGTGCATGTACAGCTTTATTCCCGCGAATGCTGACGAGCGAGATGATGCTGTGAGCAAACAGGATGCCGCGGCTCAGCAAGTTTCTAATCTCAAGACTGAGATTGAGGGTATTGATGCGACACTCTCGCAGCTCTTCTACGACCTTGAAGCAGCAAACGCGCAGATTCCTGCTGCTCAGAAAGCACTGGAGGCCACTCAGGCGAAGCGCGATGCTGCGAATCGTGAACACGAAGTCGCAATGGGACAACTTCAGGTCGCTCAAGCGAAGAAAGCTGAGATTGACGAAGAGGTCCACGCTTCCTCGTCACGCCAAGAGGAAGCCAACAAGGCGATCGGTAACTTGGCTCGCTCCATGTACCAGGACGGCACTAGTTCTGCAGTCCTGCTTGCCCTGACGAAGAGTGGAACCGAGTCAATTGACGATCGAGCATCAGCAGCTGACGCCATGGCCCGTTCTCAAGCCCAAGCGCTCAACGCTGCGATGGAAATGAAAGCGACCCAACGTAGCCAAGCAAGTCGCCAGCAAGCAATCTCTGACCGCGTGGCAGCACTTGAAGCTCAAGCTCAGAAGGCCCTTGATGACGCTGCGGCGGCAGAAGCTGAAGCCCAAGCGGGCGTTGACGCCCTAGAAAAAGCTAAAGCTGACGCCCAAGTGAAGCAAGCGGAGTGGGACTCCAAGAAGTCCGAAGTGAACCAACAGCTGGCTCAGGCACAGGCTGACTATGATGCTCAGACTGCAAAGATTCAAGAGATCGATGCGGCTAACAGGGCTGCGAACAGGATCTACTCGTCGGCGAATGCGAGCGGTTTCCATAACCCGGTTCAAGACAGCTCGATGATTATTACGTCGCCCTTCGGCTGGCGTATGCACCCTGTGCTCGGCTATCAGAAGTACCACTCGGGCGTTGACCTCGCTGCGCAGTGCGGTGAGCCCGTCTACGCGATGACATCCGGCGTTGTTCTGGATGTTTCAAGCAGTATCTCTGCCGGCAACTACGTGGACGTGAACCACGGAATGCTCGGCGGTAACTCCGTGATCACCGAATACCTGCACATGCAACGCATCTATGTTTCGCCCGGACAGTCGGTTAGTGCCGGAACAGTGCTTGGCGAGGTCGGCATGACCGGCTATGCCACCGGTTGCCACCTGCACTTCGGTGTTCTGCAGAACGGCGTGAACGTTGACCCGATGGGGTACTTGTAAGCCAATGCGACTCGCTGATCTGATGATTGGCTGAGTCAGAAGGCGGGGACAAGCTCAGCTTGTCCCCGCCTTCCATTGATACTGGCATTTTACGAGGCGTGAGCAAGACCCCTGCCCGCGGAGGCGTTAGAATTAACGCCTTGAGTGGCGGGGCGCGGCCTCGTCAATCAAAGAAAGGAGGTGCACGATGCCGAAAGACTGGAAGAAGCCGAAGCTGACCGAAGGCGAGAAGCGCAAAGCTGCATCGGACGCGAAGAAGACGATCGCGCGGAACAAGAAGGCGCGCCACGACTATCTGATCGAAGATACGTGGGAAGCCGGTCTTGTCCTGTCGGGTACCGAAGTGAAAGCTCTGCGGATGGGGCGCGCGTCGCTGATCGACTCGTGGGTTGAGGTCAAAGACGGCGAAGCATGGCTGTACGGCGCGAATATTCCGATGTACGCGCAGGGCTCCTGGAACAATCACGCGCCAACGCGGAAGCGAAAGCTGCTACTGCACGCCTCAGAAATTGAGCGGATCGGCCAGAAGGTGCAGGCCAAGGGCTACACGGTCGTCCCACTGGAGCTCTACTTCATCGGCGGTCGCGCCAAAGTTGAGATCGCGCTGGCCAAAGGCAAGCAGGAATGGGACAAGCGCCAGTCGTTGCGCGAGGCGCAGGATAAGCGTGAAGCTGAACGCGCGATGCGCGCCTACACGAAGCGACCGAACTACAAGTAGCGTATACAGGTAGCGGGTGCCAGCTTCGTGCGTGGTGCGTTTTCTGCTGAAACCTTGCGTTTGCTGGCATTGCGCTAGCTGTTGAAACTTCGCGTAAGCGGGGTTATTCTTGGATGTCTGGCCGAACGGTTGGAAACGGTTCTGCGATGAGTCTGAGGATTTCGTTGAAGAGCCAACCCGGCAGTCTGTTTGCCGGTGAGTGAAGAACTCAATAGGGGATGATCGGTTTCGACGGCGGTCGTCGATCGAGGGGAAGCGGGCCGAGAATGTGCGCTCAACTCGTTAACGCTGCGTGCAAACCAATAGGTGCCGAACAGAACCGCACCGACTACGTTCTCGCCGCCTGATATCGCCGCGTGAACCTTTAGTCCGTCAGCCCAGGTGGTGCCCTCAGCCTGGTGTCTGGCGTCATTCAGGGGGCCACTGGGTGCGCGCCATGTCGGTGGGCGCGCTCCGACACTTCATCGACTGAGCTTCGCTGACAGCAGGCCTGCATGACGTCACAAGCTAAGAAATCAATAGCAGGATGCGCCCGGAGAAGACCTCGGGGCCGGCCGTCGGACGGGGGTTCGATTCCCCCCATCTCCACCGCTAGGACGTTCATTTTGATACGAAGTGAACGTCCTGTTTTTATGCCCTAAAACGTGGCGTTTCGCCCTGTCGGGGTAGCTTCATGGGTTTCGGAAGTCTTCCTGGTTAGGTATTTGACTTATCGCTGGCTCGGCACAGTTTGTCAGATTTCCGGTAGGCTGGAAGGCTCCGAGAAGTAAGCTACAAGAAATATGTCCATCCGCCAAAAGCGTGCGAGTCGCTAAAACTTTGCGGTTT
Source organism: Pauljensenia sp. UMB6358 (assembly GCF_030216865.1). NCBI lineage: Bacteria > Bacillati > Actinomycetota > Actinomycetes > Actinomycetales > Actinomycetaceae > Pauljensenia > Pauljensenia sp. UMB6358. The sequence continues at coordinate 124,823 of NZ_JASOMS010000004.1, forward strand.
CACAGGATAGATCTATAACCTAGAGCGATCGTGGAGTAACTGCCCGAAGCCAGAGCTTCTAAATTAAGCAGTAAAAGTTTGTTACGTTTTTTCGTGGACATTCATTCCAAATTGCCGTTAATGGATGATTTGATTACCAAAAAAATCACGTATGCATAAGAATTTCAATAGCTAAAATGTATTTAATGAACGTCTAGCTAATTTGCTTTATCTGTTTAGCTATATTCCTGTAGCTGTCACCACCTACCTGAGCTCAACGGGCTGGTTTTGTGGATGAAACAGTGGTACTTTGAGGGGGAATAGATCCAACTAGCGACACTGGACAGGAAGTTCTCATGCGCAACCCCAAGGGCGTGCCCGGTTCTTTTATAGCGCTTGCCGGCAGAGCGTTGCTTAAACCAGCTCACGTTTTTAGAAAATTTCTGATCGTAACCTTGGCCTGCGCTTTGGGTTTCACGCTATCGACCCCGTCCTTGGCTCAAGCCGAGGATCTGCAGATGAGCTCCCAAGCTGACGAACAAAGCGTCAGCCCGGCACCAGTAAGCACTCCAGAAGTTGAAACTGATACCCAGTCGGGCGATGGTCTAGAGCTTGGGCCGGAGATTGTTGATCAACCAGTGCGCCAATCAACTGTAGATACACCGACCATTTTCCCAGTCTTTGTAGACGCCACAACTATTTCCGGCGGTAAATTACAACGAGGAAGAGTTGATGGAAAGACTGTAAGAGGGACTGTATATGTGACATTAAAAGATAAGAATGGTAACGAAAAAGCCACTGTTTCCGTTACGCCCACGAGCGGATCTACTTGGAAGGTAAATCTACCTGCCGGCGTTACTGTTGCAGAAGGCGATACCGTCACTGCCTATCAAACTTTTAATGGCGCCACATCTGCTGTGGCAACCGCCAAAGCTCAGTCATCAATGGCAGTTGAGAATAAAGACAAGCTCAAAATGCCGGTAGGAGAAATCTGGATTGAACACCCGGACGCCAATCTTGTAAATAAAGATGAGCAAGCAGAAGCTCTTGAAATGCTGAATGGTGCCAATCCGGACATTAAGCAAGACTTTAAGAGTGTTAAATTCTCTATCGATTACACGGATCATGCCTACTATGAAGTGACCTATACCGATGGATCAACCTCCGGAAAAATTGAAGCTACGGGCCTAAAAATCAAAAAGGTAGAGGAAACGTCTGCTGCTCCGACAATAGGAAAAGTCCAGGTAACAGACGAACAGATTATCGTTACACTTAGTAAAGAGGTTGCCCAAGATACTAAATTTTATTTTGTCAACAACTTTACCGATGGGGAGGACAAGAATTTTGACGGAAATGGAACCTGTAAAATTGACAAATCTGACTCACAAGAGATGTCTCAAACAGTATCCATTGACGGCAAAAAAGTTACTTTCCCAATCAAGGATAACGATTTAAAACTTGAAAAAGAGTTCGGTATCCTTGTCAAAGAGCCACATAAATTCCGTTCTTGCGCGAAGTCTGAGCCGGTAATAACAACCCCCGACAAAGTTGCTGTGAGAGATCCTCGCAAATTAACAGATGACGATAAAAAAGCCATTGATAAAGCTATTCGAGCGGCCAATACGGTAAAGGGCGTATCTAAACTTCCCGATGGAACTGGATATGTAACCGATCCTGCGTTTATCGAGTTTGATAAAGACGGAAACGTTACAATAATCAGCCCTAATGATGTGGAAACTGATTGGGATAATGACGGCAATCCGATATATAAAAAAAATGCCGATGGAACCTATAAAGTAAACGATGGAGCCAAAGTCACTAAATTCCCGGCGAAAGATCTGGTAAAAAATATCGCTCCGAAATCTCCTGCGATTGCGGTAGATACGGATAAGGGTGAAGTAACCATTACCCCGCCTGCCTATGAAAAGCTGGGTGAAGATACTGACTTGCTGTCCTACACCGTCACCTATAAGGATGCTTCCGGAGCAGAGAAAACCGTCACCGCAACGCGAACTGTAGACGAAACTTCCGGTAAGACGACTTGGACAGCCGATAATAATGCCACGGTTGATGCGAACACCGGTGTGATTACTCTGAAAGTTGAAGACATCGAAGTTGGTGGAACTGTCACGGCAACCGCAAAAGATAAAGGCGGTCTCGAGGGTGACACCAATAAGCTCGATTCAGATCCGGCAACCAAGGAGCTCGAAACTGCCACTGTTAGCTACAACGGTAACGACGGCACCGGTAAAATGGATGGCAAGAAGCTCAACAAGGGCTCAAAGTACAAGATTTTGGATAATAAATTCAAAGCCCCTGAGAACCAAGAGTTCAATTACTGGGAAATTGACGGCAAAGAGGTAGCTGCGGCTACCGAGATTACGGTCACTAAAGACACCGTAGTGAAAGCTGTCTGGAAGAAGAGCCAGGTGAAGGTCAGTTATGACGCTAATGGTGGTAGCGGAACCATGACTGGTAAAACCGTGGATAAGGGTAGTGAGTACACGGTGTTGCCTAACGGTTTCACTGCTCCGGATGACACCCAGGAATTTAAGGCTTGGGAAGTAAACGGTCAAGAGGTTGCGCCTGGAGCCAAGATCAAGGCTGACAAGGATACCGTTATCAAAGCCGTCTGGAAGAAGATTCCGGTGAAGGTTAGTTATGACGCTAACGGTGGTAAGGGCAGCATGGATGGCGCGACCGTGGATAAGGGTAGTGAGTACACGGTGTTGCCTAACGGTTTCACTGCTCCGGATGACACCCAGGAATTTAAGGCTTGGGAAGTAAACGGTCAAGAGGTTGCGCCTGGAGCCAAGATCAAGGCTGACAAGGATACCGTTATCAAAGCCGTCTGGAAGAAGATTCCGGTGAAGGTTTCTTATGACGCTAATGGTGGTAGCGGCGAAATGAAACCTGCGACCGTGGATAAGGGTAGTGAGTACACGGTGTTGCCTAACGCTTTCACTGCTCCGGATGACACTCAAGAGTTTGATACTTGGGAAGTTAATGGTCAGAAGGTTGCGCCTGGAACCAAGATCAAGGCTGACAAGGATACCGTTATCAAAGCCGTCTGGAAGAAGATCCCGGTTGATAACCCGAATGGTGGAAGCAACAACAATGACGATGGCGCCACTAAAGCGTCTAAGTCCCGTAATTCCGGGAAGCTCTCGAAAACTGGATATACCGGGATGCCGTATCACGTTGCAGCGATGATTCTTGTGGCTGGCGGATTACTTATCGCTGGTAGTAAGAAAACCAGAAAGCACTAAAACAAGAAGTTGAAGTAGCCGAAACCGCCTATATGAGTCGACAACGGCGCAGATTATCAACGAGCTGGGGATCAGCGAAGCAACGTTGAATCTGTGGTAGTCAACGTATGGGTCGATGAGCACGAGTGAAGCCAAAGAGCTCCAGCGTCTTCGTGAGGAGAACGCTTGCCACAAACGGCCCCTCGGCCAGGCGGAGCTGGAAAAGGCAAGCTGGAAGGAATTATCGGAAGGAAACTTCTAAGCCCCGCTCGCCATCATGATGCCGTGTGGTATCTGGTCGAGCGGGGCTACTCCCGAAGATATGCTCGCCAGATCGTTGGGCTCTCTCGTAGTGCCTATCGGCGTGCCAGAGCGCGCCGGGTCGACACGCCTCTCCGGATGTCCTTTGAGCAGGCCCTCGATCAAAGCGGTAATTCGTGCATCGGTCGTCATAGTCCAAGCCTTGCAGGATTGAAGCGAGCTGGGCGCAGTTCCAGTTGTTCAATTGATGAGGTCACACTGCTATGCGGTTCCTCGGCGTTGCTTTGGGTAGATAAATCGGACTAGATGAGTGGGATGGTCAAGCTGGCAACCACAAGCAGTGACCACACAATCTCACTGCGCCCAAGAACGATCACAGGAATCGGCTTTGCGCGTCGTGCCTGCCAGAGCGGAACAATCAGGGATCGGGCCAGCAGAGCAACCCACAAGACGATGGAACTCCAGCCGAGCAGATTCGCCCATACTGCACAGCAGACTCCGACCAGCGCAAGCAGATGAAGAACCCCGCCGGCAATAATCCACGGGCGCGGGTTTTTGCGTCCGCGAATCAGTGAACGCACATACGGAACGCAGGCGATGAAATAGGCGCTGAGCACGCCAAAGGAAACCCAAGCAAAACCAAGCTCAGTGTTCGTCGGATACACGTCAAGCGACAGACTGGCGGCAACAGGTGTCATCAACGTTGACGCAAGAACCGACGAGAACCTGGTCGCAATCGCACGATCATGCCCGCGCGACACCCCCCACAAGGTCAGCGCAACCAGCGGAGCAAAGAACGGAGCCCACGCCAGCAGTCGAGGCGCCACAACCAGAAGCGGAATTCCGAGCAGAGCAGTCAGCCCAGTCCACGTGATAAACGCAGGTTGAAGGGAAGAACGACGAGAAGACGGCGCCTTCATCCACTTCTCAAACACTTGGAAGAATGCGAACGCGCTAAACCATGCGGGGATAAGCAACGCAAAAAGCGGATGCCAGCCGGCAAGCCAACACCCCAAGAGGAGCGGGAGCAACGCAATTCCCCACGACCCCTTCTGACCGGGAACCCATCCCTTCGCGCCGAGCGAGCGTTTAACGCCACTCTTTGGTGTCATCTTCTTCGGTTCCATGACACAAACTCTAGGCAAAATGCCGGGCAATGGAGATGACAAAGCGTCGTCAAGAGACACGTTAAACCGGTGCCCGGGACCCCTTCCCGAAAGGAGTCCATAATGCCAGCCCGACCTCGTCAACCGCGAGACGTCGCTTACCAAAGCAGACGAAAACAGGAGTTTTTCGCCAAATCTGGGCACAATAGAGGCGTGAGTACCCCGACGATGACAGCTCCCGCGCCCCAAACTCCTGCGCCTAGCGCACAAGAAGACCGATCCGCAAAGGTCGCGGTGACCGTATTTCCCCTGATCATCCTTGGCGCACTTGTTGGTGGATTGATCTTCCCCGACGCTGCTGCGCCACTGGTTTCCGGCGTGAACTACGCGCTGATGGTCATCATGTTCGGCATGGGTCTGACACTGACATTTCCCGACTTTGCGGTTGTTGCCCGTCGCCCCTGGCCCATCATCATGGGTGTCCTGCTCCAGTTCATCGTCATGCCTCTGTCCGCACTCTTCGTCACCTGGGCATTCCACCTCGATCCGGCGCTCGCAGTTGGCGTCATCCTTGTCGGTTGTGCGCCCGGTGGAACCGCATCGAACGTCGTCGCCTACCTTGCGAAGGGTGACGTTGCCCTGTCGGTTGCGATGACCTCCGTTTCCACACTGCTTTCTCCGCTGGTCACGCCGATTTTGACCAAGTATTTGGCCGGCCAGTACATGCCCGTCGACGCGCCCGCGATGGCAAAGTCGATCATGATGATCGTCTTCATCCCCGTGGTCCTTGGCCTGATTGTTCATCGCCTGATGCCACGCTTCGTTGCCACGGTTCTTCCCGCCCTGCCCTGGATGAGTGTCCTTGGCATCTCCTATGCGGTCCTCGGGTTGGTTGGCGCCTCGTCTGAGCGCATACTGTCGGGTGGCCTGCTGGTTCTTGCCGTCGTCATCGTGCACAATGCGCTTGGCTTGGGCCTCGGCTACGGTTTTGCCCGGCTGACCGGTGTCGGTGAGCGTGCAGCTCGCACGACTGCCATCGAAGTTGGTATGCAGAACTCCGGTCTAGCAGCGGGTCTCGGTGCCCAGTACTTTACCCCCGAAGCAGCCGTCCCCGGCGCAATCTTCTCTGTCTGGCACAACGTGTCCGGCTCCGCGCTGGCGGCGTTCTTCCAGCGTCGCCCACTGGACAAGTAATCCACAGTTTCGCCAGAGTTGCTCCTTCTGTTTCTCGTTGGGGGACGAGGCACCCGCAGAACTTCTACCTTTCTTCACTTCAGCGCCTTGCGCGCATAACGAATGGGTCCGCGATCCGGTGTATAACCAGACCGTGGGCCCATCGTGTGTGAAAGCCCCCGAGGAAGTCACCACTGTCGTTGATGCCGATAACGTCGCACCAGAAGATAGAGTTCAGGCCGTGGTGCAGGTAGGCCGGGATGAGTAGGCGCTGACAATTCGGGGGAGAAAAGCGCTGGGGGGGCTGGCGTGTGCCAGCCCCCCAACGGAGTTTCAACGAATCAGGATCGGTCAGTCGACCTGGTCAAAGTTGCGACCCCACGCGGTGCGGATCGGGTTCGCATCAGCAACCAGAATGTTGAAACGCTCGTCGGCAATGTCGATGACCTCACCGAGTGCGAAGCGTGCTTCACGCGTCTGCGAAGACTCGACGCGCTTCCATGCCGAAGCAATCAGCTGTTCGCGATCGGCAAGATTGGTCACGCAGACAACCAGCGGGCGATTAAACTTCTCGCGGTAGGCAGCCGATGCTGCCTGCAGCTCCTTGAGTTCAGCATCGTTGAATTCGCCAAGAGCGAGGGCTGCGGTGTCAGCATGCGCCTGCTCGTTGGCATCCTGGTTGGAGGCCAAGTCGGCGATGTCAACGTAGGCGCTGATCAAAGCTTCCTGTTCATCAGCAGATGCACCGAGGACCTCGTCCTCGAATGCCTTACGGAGCTCGGTTGCATCGGTGAACGGACGCTGCTCCCATGCGCGTTCGACGGGCCAGACGTCACCGTCGTACATGCTCTTGAAGGCTTCAACGAAGGTCTCGCGATCCATCGCATTGACCTGATCGAGGTCCACGGGACGACCGTCAACGATTGCAACATCCGGGCCATCCTGCTTGCCAACGTGGAAGAAGAGCAGGTTCAGAATGAAAGCTATCAGCGCACCGATGGTCACGCCGGAACCGAAGATGATCTGCAACCATGACGGCATCAGGGATGCAAGATCGGGCTTCAGGGTGACCAGCATGGCCAGACCAATGGAGGTCGAAACGATGACGGCATTGCGGTGATCGCGCATGTCGACCTTGGACAAGGTCTGGATACCGACAACGGCAACGTTCGCGAACATGGCCAGAGATGCGCCACCGATGACCGGCCCGGGAATCGAGGCAACCACTGCGCCAGCCTTCGGCAGGATGCCGAGGATGATCATAATGATGCCGGCTGCAGTGACAACCCAGCGGGACTTCACGCGGGTCAGTCGAACCAGACCGACGTTCTGGGCGAAGCAGGTGTAGGGGAACGAGTTGAAGACGCCACCGAGGAGGGTGGATAGACCATCTGCGCGAAGAGCGTTTGCAACGTGCTTCGGCGTGATGCGCTTGCCGACGACCTCGCCGGTTGCGAAAACGTCGCCGGTGGTTTCAACCATGGTTACTGCCATGACGATGAGCATTGAAATGATTGCGGCGATGTTGAACTTCGGAATGCCGAAGAAGAACGGGGTGGTCACGCCAACCCATGCCGACTGACCGATATCAGAGAAGTTGGCGTCGCCAAGGGCGAATGCGATAGCGGTCATGACAACCAGGCCGACGAGGACCGAGATGGTCGACATAAAGCCTTTAAAGATGCGCTGGATGGCAACGATGATTACCAGGGTGCCGAATGCGTAGGCGAGGCCGCGCAGAGTGAGTGCGCCAGCGTCCTGCCCCTCTGCCGCGTAGGTGCCCCACGACACGATGTCGCCAGCGGAGACGGAGATGAGCGTGATACCCATGACGGTCAGAAGTGTGCCGGTGACGACGGGTGGGAAGAAGCGAAGGAGTTTCGCGAAGAAAGGTGCCACGAAGAAAGTGGCGAGGCCGGCCGCAATGATGGAGCCATACATGGTGGCAAGGCCGGTCTTCGGATCGGCACCGGCTGGAGTGGCGGCGATACCGATTGCGATAAGGGGCGAAACTGCAGTGAAGGTGACGCCCTGGATAAGGGGCAGCCTCACTCCGATCTTCGGGCCGAGGCCGGCCGACTGAATGATCGAGGCGATACCGCAGGTGAACAGGTCGGCGTTGATCAGGTGGATCAGGGTTTCGTTATCGAGGCCGAGACCGGATGCGATAACAAGAGGAACAACGACGGCGCCAGCGTAGAAAGCCAACACGTGCTGAATGCCAAGAACTGAAAGTTTGCCAAAGGATGGGACTTGGTCAACGGGATGAACGGTCTTGCCGGTTTCGGTAGCCGTTTCATTTCGTCCGAGAGCCATGGATTCTCCTGGAACTCTAAGAGGTTGTTGGGCTCTTCCAATCTTCCTCTCGCGCGCGGGTGTTTCCTGCATCGCGTGGCCTATCTCGCACCCGGTTTGGACGAGTGTTCGAGGAGGGGAAACAAGGGAGTAAGCTATCCCCTTGGTGCGCTGGACACGTGGTTGTGTGTGCGTGATGATGTGGTCTTTCGTTCATGGCTTTGAAAGACCTGTTGAGTTATTCGAACCTCGTTTGATTACTTTGTTCTATCAGCAAAGGTAACCAAAGAAATGTGACCCAAGTCAATAAAAATGGCTTTTTAGGTGGTCGCTCATGCTCTATGGGGATCCAAAATGCGAGAAATAAGCCATAAATTGCGAAAAATGCCGTAACGAACTGACAAATGGCTCAGTTTTTTCGTACTGTTTCCCCAGTGGCTGTCGCCGTGACAGCTGATAGTAACAATAGGAATGAGGTTCTCATGCCCATCAATCGCACCGAGCTCGTTGCGCAGATCGCAGAGCGCGCAAACCTGACCAAGGTCGAAGCAGATGCAGCTCTTGGCGCTTTCCAGGACGTCCTGGTTGAGTCCCTTGGTAAGGGTGAAGCCGTGAAGATCACCGGCCTGTTCTCCGTAGAGCGCGTCGAGCGTGCAGCACGCACCGGTCGCAACCCGCGCACGGGCGAAGAGATTCAGATCCCGGCTGGCTTCGGCGTGAAGCTCTCCGCTGGCTCCACCCTGAAGAAGGCTGTTGCCAAGTGATCATCTGATCAAACTCTTCGAGTGCGGGGCGGAAACCACTGGTTTCCGCCCCGCACTCGTGTGTGAAACTTCTCTGCCTTTTCCTCTTCCTTTGCCCCTAGCGCCTGTTTTGTTGCTGAATGAAGCGGTTTTCTTTCGCGTTCAGCTCACTTTCTCACGAAGAGAGACCGCGCTAGCGGTCCTACAATGGGAGGCATGCGTAACTCCCTCAATGAACCCCAAGGGCCCTCGTCGCCCTCTGCTCCCTCGACTCAATCGTCGACCGGCTTGCTTGAACGAACTGAGGTTGAACGCGAAAAGGCTCCCGGCGATGGCGATCGATTCGCGCACTTCGTGCGTAGGGATAAAGCTGATTCATCAATGATGACGGGACAGCCTGTCGTTGCCTTATGCGGCAAAGTCTGGATTCCGACGCGTGATGCTTCACGCTACCCGGTGTGTCCGACATGCAAGGAACTTCGTGACTCGATGGGGAAGAACGGACGGAACTGGCCGTTCTCAGACGGGAATGGTGGCTCGGATAAGTGAGCTCCTCCAAGGATCGTCATCTCTATCCATCCCGCATCTCACCTGCTGCCGCTCGCTCGCTGTCTCCCTCGTTTCCTGCGCGTGCCAGAAGAGGAACAGCGGGTTCACTTCGCGCATGGCAGGCAGCTGCTCTTGAGCAATACATGGCTGAGGCACCGCGTGACTTCCTTGCGGTTGCAACTCCCGGTGCGGGTAAAACGACCTTTGCTCTCCGTATTGCTGTGGAGCTGATGGGGCAGGGCATCGTCGATAAGGTCACCGTCGTCTGCCCGACTGAACATTTGAAAGGCCAGTGGGCCGATGCTGCTGCGCGAGTCGGTATTCATATTGACCCGTCGTTTACGAATGCTCAGGGCCGTGCGGGCTCGCATTTTGATGGTGTTGCCGTTACGTATGCGCAGGTCGGCGCTAATCCTGCGGTCCATGAAATGCGTACACGCGACTATCGGACCCTCGTCATCTTGGACGAGATCCACCACGCTGGTGACTCGCTGTCGTGGGGTGACGGTGTGCGCCAAGCGTTCGGCGATGCAACGCGCCGTCTTGCTCTGACAGGCACTCCTTTCCGCTCTGATACGTCGCCGATCCCGTTTGTTCGCTACGTGGAAGATGCCGATGGTATTCGTCGCTCTCACGCCGACTACAGCTACGGCTACGGCGATGCTCTGCGAGACATGGTTGTTCGCCCGGTCCTGTTCATGTCCTATTCGGGTCAGATGTCATGGCGTACCTCGACCGGCGATGAAATGAGCGCTCGCCTGGGTGAACCTCTGACGAAAGACATGATGAAGCAGGCCTGGCGCACGGCTCTTGATCCGAAGGGTGAGTGGATTCCTGCCGTTCTTCGTGCCGCCGATCTGCGTCTTGCAGAAGTGCGTCGTCAGATCCCTGATGCCGGTGGTCTGGTGATCGCCTCTAATCAGACGCAGGCGCGGGCCTATGCGCGTCATCTGTACGAGATCACGGGTAAGAAGGCGACGATCGTCCTGTCCGACGATGCTGACGCCTCGGATCGCATTGATGCGTTCCGAGAATCGGATGACCGTTGGATGGTTGCCGTCCGAATGGTGTCGGAAGGCGTGGATGTGCCTCGTCTATCGGTGGGCGTCTACGCGACAAACACGTCCACCCCGCTGTTCTTTGCCCAGGCCGTTGGACGTTTTGTCCGTGCCCGCAAACGCGGTGAGACAGCGACAGTCTTCGTTCCTTCGGTCGTTCCACTGCTGGAGCTTGCTTCACAGATGGAAGCTGAACGCGACCACGCGCTTGACCGTCCGAAGTCAGCTGATGACGAAGACGCCATGTGGAATCCTGAAGACGCCATGGTCGCCCAGGCAAATGTGAGTGAGTCAGCATCGTCGGATTTGCTCAATCAGTACGAGGCCTTGGGTGCAGACGCAGAGTTTGATGGCGTGCTCTTCGACGGTGCTGCCTGGGGGCAAGGCGCTCAGGTTGGTTCAGTCGAAGAACAGGAATACTTGGGGATTCCCGGCCTGCTTGATGCAGATCAAGTGACTACTCTTTTGAGGGCGCGCCAAGCTGAACAGGTTGCAGCTCAAAAGAAGTCGAAGATCGCAGCGAAGATGCGTGAGGCGAACGCTGGAGTCTCAGACCACCGTCTCCGCGCCGCAAAGCGTAAGGAACTCTCACACCTGGTCTCGTCCTGGTCGCGTCGTAGCGGCGAACCGCACGCGATGGTTCACGCTCAGCTGCGTCAACGCTGTGGCGGCCCAGAGATCGCCCGTGCAACCACGGAACAGATTGAAGCGCGCATTGCTTTGCTTCGTCAGTGGTTCGTTGGAAAACACTAGGCCTGACGCAGCTGAATGTGAATGATGAGCTGATACAACGTGGCGCTCGCGCACCCAAGGTGCGCGAGCGCCGTCGCGTCTATCAGCGATTCAGAGCTTCACATAGCGTGTCGGGATCGCGACCTCGCCCTCGGACAGGCGCCAGGCCTGATAGGGAAGTTCGTTACGCGAGCGCACGTGCGTTGCTTGTGCTTTCTCTAATGCGTCGTCTCCCCAGAGGGAAGAATCGATTGTGCCGTCAGTGATCAGCGGAATTTGAAGTTCGCGTGCGCCCCGCTTGGCAAGTTCAGCCTTCGCATCGGCTTCAGAATCGGTGACAACCAGGATCTCTTCGGCTGCGTATCCGTCTTCGTCGATAACACGACCAGCGAACTTCTTGCCACCGACCGTCGACTTGGATTCCGATTTCTTCGCGACAGGCTTCGGATTGCCGTTCTCGTCTTCGCGGGACACGAGTTTGTACACGAGGGCCGCTGTGGGCACGCCCGAACCGGTGACCAGCTTCGTTCCAACCCCATAGGAGTCGATCGGCGCGGCGCCTAGGGCCGCGATAGCGTACTCATCCAGATCGTTGGTGACCGTGATCTTCGTGGTCGTTGCACCAAGAGCATCAAGCTGACCGCGAACCTTGAAGGCGGTGGCAACAAGGTCGCCAGAGTCCAAACGAACGGCGCCTAGTTCACCGCCGGCAGCGCGTGCGGCCTCAACAGCGTTGATGACGCCCTGTTCGACATCGTAGGTGTCAACGAGCAGCGTCGTCGATGGGCCAAGCAGTGCAATCTGAGCGTCGAATGCTTCGCGTTCCGAATCGTGCAGGAGTGTGAAAGAGTGGGCTGCGGTGCCAATCGCGCGGATTCCGTAGCGCTTGGCTGCTTCCAGATCGCTGGTTCCAGCAAATCCGCCGATGATTGCTGCGCGCGCTGCGGAAACAGCGGCTCGTTCGTGGCCTCGTCGAGCTCCCATATCCATGCACGGGCGACCGTGGGCGGCGATTGTCATACGTGACGCGGCCGACGCGATCGCGCAGTCATGGTTCAGGATCGACAGAAGAAGCGTCTCGAGCATCGTGCACTCGGCGAAGGTTCCCTCGACGGTCAGCAGAGGAGAGCCTGGGAAATAGCATTCGCCTTCGGCGTAGCCGCGAATCGAACCGGTGAAGTGGAAATTCTTCAGATAATCGAGTGCGTCATCGGAGACGATTTTCTCGGCGTGAAGCCAATCGATCTGAGCGGGCTCGAATTCGAAGCGTTCGAGCGCTTCGAGAATGCGACCAGTACCTGCGACAACACCGAAGCGTCGGGTTGCGGGAAGACGACGCCCGAAAACCTCGAAAGTGGATGTGCGCCATGCGGTGCCGGCTTTCAAAGCAGCATCAAACATGGTCAGTTCATACATGTCCGTCAGCAGTGACGTTGAAATTGATGAGGGCATATAGCAAACCTAGCGCGATATACCACAAGTTCGCGTGTTGAAACCACACCATGGTACGAAATCGTTGCTTAGGCTTGAAACATGCCAACGACTTCATCGACGCCACTTGAACGCCCGGCCCCCACCTTAGCTGGGCTCGCGCAGTGGCGTACTGTCGTTTGGGACGACCCGGTCAATCTGATGTCGTATGTGACCAACGTGTTTGTCCGTCACTTCGGCTATTCGCACGATCGCGCTGATTCCCTGATGCGTGAGGTCCACGTGCTCGGCAAAGCAACCGTATCTACGGGACTTCGCGAACGCATGGAAGCCGATGTTGTGGCGATGCACGGGTACGGTTTGCACGCGACGTTGGAACTTGACTCGTGATTGGTCCTTTTGTATACGAGGCCGGCGCTTTCAGCGCCGAATTGCACCCCCCGTATTCGACGTTGATTGCGCAGCTGATGCGTGAGATTCTTGTTGTCCTTGATGATCCAGGGGATATGCCAGCGTTCGTTGCGGCGGCAACCTCGTTGGAGAATCATCGCGAGGCTCCAGAAGAACACTCCCTGGACTATTTACTTCCAGCGATGAGCTCTGACCCTCAGGACGCAACGGGTTTGCGTGCGCTGACGGAAGATTTTTTGCGGGCAGAAAAGTCTGCTCGACTGCGTAAAGTGTGCGCGCATATTGAGCGCGCCGAAGCCCTCGGTATTCAAGAAGTCAGTTTCGATGCTGACGAGGTCTGGGATTGGCTTGGTGCGCTTAATGATGTTCGTCTCGGACTTGCCGGTGAACTTCAGATCGCTTCCGATGATGACGTGGAGCAAATCGCGAAGATTGCAAGCGAAAAACCGAATGGGACCCGTCAGCAGTCGGCAAGCGCTATCTACATGCTCCTTACCTGGTGGCAAGACTCACTGGTGTTAGCCCTGAATTCCCAAGGCGGTAGCAACTAGGGTCAAAGCATGGATAACGCGCCTATCGGTATTTTTGATTCTGGCCTCGGTGGCCTGACCGTCGCGCGTGCCGTCATTGATAAATTGCCGGACGAGGAAATCCTCTACCTCGGCGACACCGCCCACACCCCCTACGGGCCTCGTGCAATTGCAGAAGCGCGTCGCTTCACATTGGAATGCTTGGATGAACTCGCTTTCCGTGGTGTGAAAGCGCTGGTGATCGCCTGTAATACGGCAACGGCTGCAGCCCTTTCAGATGCGCGCGAACGCTACTGGATTGACGCGCATATCCCCGTCATTGAGGTCATCACTCCGGCCGCCAAGCAGGCTGTCGCGACCACGAGGAATCGTCGTATTGGCGTGATTGGTACGCAGGCAACCATCCAGTCGGAAGCATATCGAAACGCGCTTGCGGCCGTTCCAGGTCTCCATGTCTCACAGCAGGCGTGCCCTGATTTTGTTCCCTTTGTTGAGCGTGGTGTGACAACCGGAGTTGAACTGGAAGCTGTCGCGCGCGAGTATCTTCAGCCACTCAAGGACGATGGCGTCGACACTCTTATCCTGGGATGCACGCACTACCCGTTGTTGACCGGCGTTATCGGCCGTGTCATGGGCGAAGGAGTGTCCCTTGTGACCTCGTCAGAAGCGACTGCCAACGTGACGTACAACGAACTGACCGACCGCGATCTCTTACATGAACCATGGGCGGAAGGTGACGGTCCCCATCACCAGTTCATGACAACCGACTCCGGCGATACGTTCCCACGTCTGGCCCGACGTTTTCTTGGCCCCGAAGTTGGCAACGTGCAAGAAATCTCGATTGCGTCAGGAGCCAGTGCCCAATGAAACTGACAACGATCGGGTGCACCGGTTCCATGTCCGGTCCGAAGTCTCCGGCCTCGTGCTACTTGGTTCAAGCGAACGGCGTTGATCCGAGCACCGGTGAGGATCGCGTGTGGAACGTGGTTCTCGAGATGGGCCCCGGTTCTTTCGGTGCTCTCTGGCGTTGGATTAGCCCCCGCGATATTGATGCGGTGGTCCTTTCGCACTGCCACGCTGACCATATGGCTGACATCATCTCGCTACAGGTGTACCGCAAGTGGGGCCCCGGCTCTGATTTGCCTCCGCTGATGGTTGTCGGTCCCGAAGGTCTGTTGGAACGTATCCGCCAGATCGACGGCGTCGTCGAAGAAGAGCTGTACGCGAACGAATTCGATATTCGAACCGTTGAAGATGGCCACTCCTATCAGATTGGTCCGATGACTCTGACATCGTTCAAGGGTATCCACACAATTCCCTCGTTCGGAACGCGCATTGAGGGGCCGAGTCAGTCAGATCCGTCGACCGCGGTGTCGATGTTCTTTACCGGCGATACGGATGAAAGCCCTCGTATCGATGCTGGAGCTATGAATGTGGATCTTCTTCTGAGTGAAGTTGGTTTCACTCGTGAAGATTCAGTTCGTGGAATCCACATGGATGGGGTGCGCGCAGGTAGCTTTGCGACGCGAGCACATGTTGGTCGACTGGTTGCGACGCACATTCAACCGTGGACAGAAACTGAACAGGTGCTTGCTGAACTGCGTCAGACCTGGTCTGGTCCCGTTGATTTCGCCTGCCTTGGATCTTCGTTCGTGGTGGGTGACACGTAGCGCTCATCGCTGGGACTGCTACTGAGTGGTCTCGTATGTGTTGCCACGCCAGTCATTGTGGTGGGTTGCAACCCACTGGAAGAGGGCAGCAAGGACCTGGCCGGTTGCAGTGTTCGGTGAATCTTCTCCGTTGCGGTGACGCACCAAAATGCGCCTGAAGCCCAGTGCTGGCAGAGTTGTGACACGCATACCTCCCAGTGCAATTCCTTGGATAGCCATGTAGGGCATGATCGTTGAGCCTTTACCGGCGCGAACAAGGGCGTGCGCCGCCTCGTAGTTGATGTACGAGTAGGGCACCCAGTGGATGTGTGACGTTGCAGCTGCCACACGTTGCATGGGGAGTGCGCCGATCGTGTCCGGTGCGACCTGGAGCCATTGGACGTCGGCAAGGTCGCGTTCGGATCCCACTAGCGGGGCGTTGGAGGGGCTGACCAGTACCCAGGGTTCGTCGATAAATTGGACATCGGTGAAGCCGCGTGGCGCGTTGCCGGGGGCGGTGTCACGTTCCAGCATGAGCAGGTCGAACTTGCCTGAACGCATCTTCGTCATGCCCGGGCCTTCGTCGGATTCATCGATGTGGATTTCGACGCCGGGAAGCTCTTGTTCCAGCTGGGAGGTGAGGGGGAGGAGGACGTTACGAATAACCGTGTGAAAAGCGCCGATGTGTACGACACCGGTCAGGTGTCCGGCGATGGGGCGAAGATCTCGGGCAATGTCGTTAAGGTCATTCTCGATGCGTTCGGCGCCGTTGACAAGAATGCGCCCTGCGGGGGTAAGAAGAGCGCCGGCTGGGTTGCGATCGACGAGGTCCAGACCGACTTCTTCTTCGAGCTTTTTGATTTGTTGTGACACCGCCGATGCAGAGACCCCCAGGTAGTCTGACGCGGCGACGATTCCACCTTCGCGGTGAACTTCAAGAAGAACTTGGAGTCGTTTTGGATCGAGATGCATCGGAACTCCTATTGCTTAAGTAAAACTTAAATTACAAAAAAGAATAGTTCAATTGAACTGTATATGAGTGGCGTGCATACTTATATGTATCAAGTCGTGAACAGTGAGGCATACGACACAGAGTTGAATGGGGAAACGTCATGATGTCATTGGTCCGTCGTCAGCTAGACCGCTTCCGTTCCTATGTCACTCGCTATCGCAGACAGCAGCGTGATGAACTGCAGTTCTGCATGGATCGCCCGATTTACGGCAATCTGGTCGCCCGCTGAATCCGGCTTGGTGATAAACACCGCTCTCGCTAGCGTGACAACTTAATAGACAAGAGAGGCGATGCCACCGGTGGCATCGCCTCTCTTGTCATGCCTGCTTACTGAAACAAGGATGAATTGAGATCACTGGCTCTGTTGGAGCGCATCGACAACCGCGCCAGTGAGGGCGCGGAATGCAATGCCTCGATGGCTGATCGCATTCTTCTGCTGGGGCGTCATTTCCGCTGTCGTCACGTTAAAGCCATCGGCAACGAAGATCGGGTCATAGCCAAATCCGCCACTACCACGGCGCTCGCGAAGCAAAGTACCACGAACCTCTCCGCGCTGAACGAACTCGCGCCCGTCAGGCAGAACTAATACAGCAGCAGAGACGAATGCGGCACCTCGTAGCGCATCAGGCACATCGGCCAACTGAGCAAGGAGCAAATCGAGGTTTGCTGCATCGTCACCGTGGTGGCCACACCAGCGAGCAGAGAAAATGCCGGGCGCTCCACCCAGAATGTCAACGCACAAACCGGAATCGTCCGCGATCGCCGGCAACCCGGTCAACTTTACCAAAGAACGAGCTTTGATCAGAGAGTTTTCTTCGAAAGATGCACCATCTTCTACCGGTTCGGGCGCATCAAAGTCACTCATCTTGGCAATGATCCCGGCCTCGTACCCTGCGTATGCGGGGGCCAGAATTGCTTCCAACTCCGCGATTTTGTGGGCGTTGCCGGTGGCGAAAACCAGTTTGGGGGTCGTCATCAGAGGGTGACCGTCTCAAGTTCGCCAGCGGTCAAACAACGACGTTGCAGATCGGCCAGCTGCGCGTTGCCGATCGCTGCCAGGTCAAGCAGGTCGCCCAGTTCATCACGGTTGAAGGGCGCGTGCTCGGCAGTGCCCTGAACCTCGATGAAGTTGCCGTTGCCGGTCTGAACGATGTTCATGTCAGTTTCTGCACGGACGTCTTCAACGTAGGGGAGGTCGAGCATCGGGATGCTGTCGATAATGCCAACGGAGATCGCTGACACGGAGTCGGTCAGCACGGACGTGCCAGCCTTGGGTGTGATGAGACCTTTTTCGGTGCCCCAGCGGACAGCTTCAGCCAGCGCAACGTAGGCGCCGGTCACGGACGCGGTGCGAGTGCCACCGTCTGCACGCAGAACATCGCAGTCGAGGACAATCGTGTTTTCGCCCAGAGCTGTCACGTCAATGATTGCGCGCAGGCTTCGACCAATGAGGCGTGAGATTTCCTGCGTGCGTCCACCGACCTTGCCCTTGATGGATTCGCGCTGTGAGCGTTCAGCGGTTGCGCGTGGCAGCATCGAGTATTCGGCGGTGACCCAACCTTCTCCGCTCCCTTTACGCCAGCGCGGAACACCCTCTGTCAGCGAGGCGACGCAGAGGACGCGAGTATTTCCGAACTCGACAAGGACGGAGCCTTCACCGACGCCCGCCCAACCGCGGGTCATGGAAATGGGACGGAGCTGGTCGAATGAGCGCCCATCGGCGCGAGATACATCATGAGTCATGCCTCCAGCCTAGTTCACTTCGCGAAGCGAACCCCAGGAGGGTTAGCGTTGAGGTATGACACTTCACCTTCCCCTTGTCCGGCTAACTCCTCGCGCCCTGGTTTCCGTGCGTGAGAATGTCAGCCCACGCGCGCTCCTTGAACGCGGCGTAAAGGCTTTGGGTGCAGGGGTGAGTGAAGAGGATCGCGCAGGGCTGTCGTCCGTCCGCGCAGTTGTAGTAAAGCCAAATGGCGCGATCGGCGTTATTCCAGTTCGTGATGCCTGTGCAGAGATTGAGTTGGCAACGATTTCCACCCCGGTCGCCCTCTCTCTGATCGACGAGGCCGCCCCCGCCTATTTCGTTGGTGCCACTGATGATGGGGCGGGGCAGATTGTGCTCTGCCTTGACAATGACGCTGAGCTTCCGGGCGTGCAGTGGGTTCACCTGCGATGGGGCGGGCATATGTTGAGTGCTTCGGATTCTGGGGTTGCGATAGTGGGTGTGTCTCTTGCTACTTGGCATGCCTCCTACCGTTTCTGCGCTCGTTGTGGGAAGCCTGTTCGCTCGATTCTGAGTGGCTGGGCGACGGAGTGTTCCGGGTGTGGGCACGTGGAATATCCGCGACAGGACCCGGCAGTTATCGTGCGCATCCACGATGATGAGGATCGTGTGTTGCTTGCGCACAATACGGCGTGGCGCACCACAATGTGTTCTCTGATCGCCGGCTTTGTCGAGGCCGGAGAATCGCCTGAACATGCAGTTATTCGCGAAGTTAAAGAAGAAGTTGGTCTGGATGTGGCCAGCGTTGAATATCAGGCGACGCAACCGTGGCCGTTCCCTCGTTCGCAGATGATTGGGTACACCGCGCGAGTAGCTGTTGGAACACCGGTTGTGCCGATTCCCGATGGGGAAGAGATCGAATGGGCGAGGTTCTTTAGCCGGAGTGAATTGCGCGATGCTCTTCACAGCGGTGAAGTGAGTGCGCCGGGCCCAACATCCATTGCGTATGCCCTGCTTGTGGATTGGTACGGAAGCGACTTGCCTGAGAGCCCAAGCTCGCTTGACCCGCTTCGGCGCCCATGATGCACATTGGTTTCTCCATGGTCAGTGGGACAATCGTTCTATGAATTTGCCAGACCCGAATGCTCTTCTTGACGCGCTTGACCCGGATCAGCGCGCTGTTGCCCTGCAAGTGAAAGGGCCATTGGCTGTTCTTGCTGGCGCAGGGACAGGGAAAACGCGTGCGATCACCTATCGCATTGCGTACGGTGTGGCAACGGGTGCGTTCACGCCACATTCGGTTCTTGCAGTGACGTTCACGCGTCGCGCTGCTTTTGAAATGGGGCAAAGACTTACCCAGCTTGGCGTTCCCGGAGTTCCTGCTCGAACCTTCCATTCGGCTGCACTCAGTCAGCTGAAATTCTTCTGGCCAACAGCAATTGGTGGTCAGATTCCAGAGCTCATCCCCAGTAAATCATCGCTTGTTTATCCCGTGATGTCCCGCCTTGGAATAGCGCAGGGAAATGTTGAATTCCGCGATGTTGTTGCCGAAATTGAATGGGCGAAAGTGTCGATGGTTAACGCAGAGCGCTACGGCGAAGTAGTGCGCGACGGACACCCTGTTCCAGATGGCTTAAGCGCTGATGAGATGGCAACGATACTTCGCCTGTATGAGGACGCTAAGCGCGAACGTGGTGCGATCGATTTTGAAGACGTCCTTATTTTGATGGCCGCCATCATGCAGGATCGTCCTGACGTTGCTAGGCAAGTGCGTAACCAGTACCAGAACTTCGTGGTTGATGAATTCCAGGATGTGTCACGCCTGCAACAGTCGTTGTTGGATCTATGGATCGGTGATCGTCACGACGTGTGTGTCGTTGGCGATGTTGCCCAGACAATTTATTCATTTGCAGGTGCTCAATCATCATTTCTTGTCGATTTCCCAAAGAAATTCAAGGGCGCGCACGTCCTTGAACTGACCAGAGATTATCGGTCGACCCCTCAAATTGTTGATGTCGCTAACTCGGTCATGGTGGGGGCAGGAAAAACCAGTGGCGCTGTCATACTCAGCTCTCAACGACCTTCGGGTGCGCATGTTGAATTCGCAAGCTATTCGTCAGATAGGGAAGAAGCTGAAGCCATCGCGTCGAAGATTCAAGAGCTCATACATCGTGGAACACCTTCCCACGATATCGCTGTCCTCCTTCGTATCAACGCTCAATCCGAACTCTACGAAGAAGTGTTTTCAGCGCGTCAGATCCCGATTGCTCTTCAAGACGAGACCCCATTCTTTGATAGAGAATCAGTTCGCCGTGCAGTCAGCCATCTGATCGCGGTGTCGAAGTCTGGCCAGGATTCCCCTGGCTCTCTGCGCGACCACATAGAAGAACACTTGGGAGCCATCGGCTGGACGCCTCAAGCTCCCAATGGAGCAAATGCGCTTGAACGCTGGAATAACCTCAATACGTTGATCGCATTGGCTACTGATTCATCTGCTCCGGATCTTGCTGGGTTCATTGAAGAGCTCACGCACAAGCGCAAGGCAGCAGAAGAGCCAAATAAAGAGGGCGTGGAAGTCATGACTCTTCACTCGGCGAAGGGGCTGGAATGGTCAGCTGTTTTTATGCCGGGGCTCAGCGAAGGTCTGCTTCCTATTTCCTACGCTCAGACCCCCGAAGCAATCGAAGAAGAACGTCGCCTTCTCTACGTTGGTATCACTCGTGCGCGGGACATTCTTGAAGTGTCGTGGGCGCGAAGCCGGCGTGATGGGGATCGTTCGAAGCGTAAACGTAGTCGTCTGCTGAACAGCGTGTGGCCGCATAGCCCCTCGATAAAGACGAAGAAGCCCGCTCACGCTCACGCATCATCATCGAAGCAAGCGACACGCGAGTTCCAAGCAACAGCGTCGAAAGAGACCCTCGATCTTTTCGAAGCCCTCCGCTCGTGGCGAAGTGATGTTGCAAAGCTCGCTGGTAAGCCTCCCTATACGGTTTTTTCGGATGTCACGCTTCGTGAGCTTGCGACAAGGCGTCCGAAGAACCATCGTGAGCTTCTTGGGATTTCCGGCATCGGCGAGATCAAAGCAGATGCGTTCGGATCATCCGTTTTAGCGATCCTGGACGGCGAAACAGTTGAAGTGACTAAGGACGATCTTCTTTAATACGTTCTCTTCGTACTATCGATCGGAAGTACGCTCGCTTAGACTGTTCTCCTTACACCCGCAGTTCGCTTCAGGTACAGCTTGTCGTATTGAGAAGCCACCGTGAGCATCAATATGGTGAATGCTCGATGTCATCAGGTGATCATTCCCCATAAAAGTCTGGATAAACCTGGCAATCGACCAGGCTGCGCCATGGGTGGCAAGAGGGGTGGGAGCAACCAATGGCGTCCGCATCGCTGTCTTACGGTGATCAAGAAAATCAGGATCTCTAGCGTTTTCTTGGGAGAGTAAACATGCTCCACACGCACTGAGTCCTGGGATGACAAGAGGCCCGACGTCATAGCCGTCTTCCAGTTCAGTGACCAGAAGGTGGGGGATATCTTCTTTCACGAGCATCCAGGAGTCTTCGAACGCGGGAAACCGCTGAGAGGACACAATCGTTAAAGCCTCATTTTGACCATGAGTATGAGGTGCATAGCGGGGGAGTAAGTCATAGCGATTTGATAGTGACCGTTTCAGCGGCAACCCTAGAAAGCCTTCACCAATCACCCTGGCAATCCGGTCATCAACCCGACGTGGTTGCAGAGGAATGACCTCAAGATAGAAGTCATTTTTCACCAGATCCAAAACTCGCGCGGATAGGTCATCGAAGACGGTGAACGTCAACGCGAGGTGTTGGGGCAGAGTGACATCTTCTAAGAATCCAGCGTGTTGCAGGCGCATCCGAAGACGAATCGGCAAAGTGCTCGGCAAAGGATCATCTTGATCGGCATCCAAAGACACAGAATGATGACTGCACGCGATCAAGGCATTGATCTGACGATCATGCAGGCCACGAAGGACCATGTGGTGACCGTGATCTGTTCCAACCTGGACCGAATGATCCCCAACCCTCAACACCGTGACACCGGGCTTCAACTTCATCGCACACCTCTTCGTGAGAACTCGATGGCGATGAGTATGCCAGCCTTCAACCCGGCTCAGCGTTTATCCACAGGCCGAGCGTGCTCGCGCGAAAAAGTTATCCACAAGCATCAGCGCGGAGGTGACGAGGGGCTTCATCGTTAGGCCTGAGTATCCCCCGAAGAAGGATCAGAATCCTTGTCTTCAGAACCGTCAGCAGAATCATTGAACTGATCCTCGGCCTGATCGTCCGGAGCAAATCCTGCCCGCGCCAACGTTTCACTCTCGGGATCACTCTCCGGAGAAAGCCCTTCAGCCCACCCCATCGTGCCGTCCAACAGGGCATTGAGAGCAGCATCGATATCCGCGTCTTGTTCACGAGCCGCCTGGCGGATCGTCAAGAAGGTGTCGGGAGAATCAAGCTCTGCCTGCGTCGGCACCATGTCAGGATGTGACCAGAGGGCGTCGCGAGCTTCCCTCCCACCGTCGGCTGCGACAAGACTGAAGATCGATGCGGCGCCTCGTGCACGACGCGGACGCATCTGCAATCCGATCAACTGACCCAGCACCTGCTCGGCTGGGCCGCCGGTAGCGCGACGACGACGGATCATTTCGCGCAACTGATCGGCGTGAGGAAGATACGGGGCGGTCGCTTGAGCCGTCACAACTTCAACCCAGCCTTCGATCAGCGCAAGCATCGTTTCAAGACGCTCCAAACTACGCTTCTGCTCGGGCGAAATATTCATCGCAAACACGCCACCCGACAGGGCTTCCTCGATCGACTGCTGATCCGTCGGATCCAACGTGCGGGCAACATCAGAAAGAGCTTCCATGTCGATCTCGATATGAGTCGCGTAGTTTTCGACGGCTCGCATCAGATCGCCCTCAAGCCACGGAACTGAAGCAAAAAGACGACGATGAGCGCACTCGCGAACAGCAACGAACTGTAGAACCTCTTCGAAAGGAATATCCAGCCCGTCTGCGAAATCCTCAACGTTCGACACCACCAAACCAGTTGTCGGCTTCGTCAAGAGGGGAATACCCACGTCATTCGTGCCGAACGTTTCGCGCGCAAGCGCGGTCAGTGCCATTCCAAGCTGGGAAGAAAACATCATTGTCGCCAACTTCGGAGTCAGGCTCTTCATTTGGCTTGCCATAGAGGCAAAGCTCTCAGGAAGAAGCGAAGGATCGCCTGAGATCCCGCCCATCTGGTTTTCAATCACAGACGTGAGCGCACGAGAAACATTCAGCGCAATTGGTTCGCAGATTCGTTTCCACTGCTCAAGAGTGACCTCGGTCCACTCAATGCGACTCCACGCCGCGCGCTCGACCTGTCCGGGGGCAAAATCGGTGACAGTATCAAGCCACAAGTCAGCAACGCTCAACGCTTGACGTGCGCGCCCCGCCTGGGCTGCACTCACAGCTGGATCGCCCGCAGAGTAGATCTGTTGCCGTGCAGAATCATTCACGATTCGCCAATCAACGGGACCCGTGGACGTATTCATAAAGAACTGCATCTGCTTCAATGCGGCGTTCAAAGCGTTTGGATTCTGAACCTCCGGAGGCAACATTGAAGGATCGAACCCTTGTGCGTTCAACGCCCGCATTGCTTCTTCCGCTGCGTTGGCACCGAGCATATTGCGCAGAAAGTCTTCGAATGGATTGTCCTGGGGGAACGTTTCGTCCTCGTTCATACTGCGAGCCTACCCGCGCCACCTGTAGAATCGCGCGATGAACCATGGGCGTGCGCTGAAAGAGGAATTGGAAAACACTGAAATAGGCATCCCAGCGTGCCCTCGGGGCAAGCCATGGGTGACAATGATCCGGTGAGTATTGATGAACAGCAGGATCACAGCCTCCTAACCGGCGAGCTTGAAGACGCCACGGTGCGGTCAGAAAACACGGCCGACACCCCCAGCCAGCGGGTAAAGAAATGGATGCCGAGTCGTCCCACCATCGCCGCGATCGCCGGTGGCGTGATTCTAGGAGTCGCACTATTCGCTATACCAATGCCGTATGTGCTGGAATCGCCGGGACCGACGTTCAACGTCGTTGGGTCATATCGAGGCACCGACCTGATCACAATCTCCGGCACCGACCCTGATTCGGGACAGTCCGTCGCTGTTGAACCTTCGACGGAAAGTGAGGACGGTGTCGGACAGCTTCGGATGGTGACAGTGTCTCAACGAGGTGGGCCGAGCGCCCGTTTGAATCTTGCTGAGCTGATCATGGGCTACTTCGATTCAAAGTCCGTCCTTGTTCCCTACGACGAGGCATATCCCTCAGATGTCAGCCAAGAAGAGGTTGACCAAGCCCAATCAGCGATGATGTCGAATTCGCAGTCGACCGCGGAAGTTGCGGCTCTGGAATCGCTTGGCTGGGACGTGCCCGCATCAGTGCGTGTCGTCCAAGCGGTCAAAGGAACAAACGCAGAGGGTAGCGTTCAATCGGGTGACTTGCTTGTGTCACTCACTGACGCCCAAGGAGTCGTCCATCCGATTGATCGAGCCTCAACTGTTTTTGCGGTGGTCAAGACTATCCCCGCTGGCACAACACTGACATTGACCGTTGAACGCAACGGGGAACAGGTCGATATTCCGATCACGACGGTGGCCGCTCCCGAAGGGCAGCAAGGCTCCCGCCTAGGCGTTTACCTGTCTGTTGAAGCCACGTTTCCGCTTGATATTCAGTTCAATCTGAAAGACGTGGGCGGTCCCAGCGCAGGCATGATGTTTGCGCTTGGAATTATCGACCGCATGACCCCGGGTGCCCTCGCAGGAACTGAGAGCATTGCCGGAACAGGGACGGTGTCCTACGACGGTGAAGTGGGTGCGATCGGTGGCATCGTGCAGAAGATGTGGGGAGCCAAGCGCGACGGGGCTTCGTGGTTCCTTGCCCCCTCTTCGAACTGCGATGAAGTTGTCGGAAACGTCCCCGAAGGCCTCAGTGTCGTCTCTGTCTCGACCCTGTCAGAAGCCAGAAGTGCCGTAGAAACAATCGCGGCCGGCCAAGGGGATACCCTGCCGACCTGCGAGTGATGTTCGGAAATGGTCGTCAGTCGACGTCCGGTTCGAGTGATGCGAGAAGAGCATCGACGAGGTTCGGAATAAGGTTTGTTCCCTGACCAACCTTGTCGTCGGAGTCGAATGCTTTCGTGCGCAGAGCACACCAGGATTCGCCGGTGCGAAGCGCGCCAACAGCAAGACGAACATCCGCGCGTGACGGGTGGTTCGAAATGAACTGGATGGCTTCTTCGGGATCTTCGGGAGCCTGATCTTCAACCTCCGGGGGTACGACAAGACGCTCAACCGTAATCGCAGCACCAGCAACCTGCTCTGGCCAGCCAAGATGTCCGAGCACCTCTTCGAGGTCGTCTTCCCGAAGATCTTCCTGAATCACGGCAGACAGGTGTTCTTCGCTCCCATCCCACCCCTTGCGGATCTGCTGAGCAATATCCTCGGGCAAGTCCGGCTGGGCAAGAAGCTGGGACGTGTGGACAAGCGCATAGAGCGAGGGGGCATGATCCCAACCGATTCGTGCAGCGCTACGTTCAATGTCGACAACAACATTCGCAAGTGCAATCTGACGCGCGCTCGGCATCTGAGGTTCTTCGATAGTCATGGAATGTATGTTCTCACGTCAAACACGCAAAGGTGTCACCGAATTGTGAGTTCTGATGAATGCCAGTCAAGGCTAGCGTTCCAACAGGAGCCTCGTCGCGCACTCTCACGCGCACCGCGGGTAGGATGAGGGCACGATAATCAACGTAGAGGAGTGACGCTGTGAGCGCCTTTCCCATGCCCGAACCTCAGTCAATGAAGCCACAGAGGGGAGGGAACAACACTGACCGTCCGCGTTTGGGCCCAATGACTCTGACGCTGCTGATTCTGGTTGGAATTGGCGCGATCATCTATGCGGCCTCAGTCGTATGGACCGAGATCCTCTGGTTCCGCCAGATGCATTCAGTGCGTATCGTGCTGACCCAATGGATTGCTCACGCCGGCCTCTTCGTCATTGGTTTCCTTGTCGTGACCGGCCTGATTCTCTGGTCGCTCAACTATGCGTATAAGCATCGCGAAGCCTCCACGCGAGGTCAAGCGTCCGCAACTCTTCGCGAATACCAGAAGGCACTGGACCCGGTTCGTCGTATCGCGTTCTGGGTGGTCGCACTGTTCCTCGGTTTCACGAACGGTGCCAGCCTGGCGAATGATTGGCAGACGGTTCTGCAATTCGTGAATCAGACGCCCTTCGGGAAGACGGATCCTCAGTTTGGTTTCGATATCGCCTTCTTCGTCTTCACAATGCCGATGCTGAAACTAGTCGTCGGATTCCTGCTGAAAATCTCGATCCTCTGCTTGATTGCAGCATTCGTTGTCTCCTACGTGTACGGCACCGTTCGCCTGCTTCCGCGTCCTCACGCGTCAAAGCCCGCTCGTCTACAGACGGGAGTCTTCGCTGCACTGGTTTCTTTCTTCATTGGAGCGAACTATTGGCTCGGCCGCTATGACCTGCTTACTCAAGACGGCGCCAATATTGATGGCGCCCTCTACTCCGACATTCACGCAACGCTTCCAGCTCATTCGATCCTGGCCGTTATCTCGTTCCTGATAGCTCTGCTTTTCCTTGTCGCAGCGTTCAGGGGCTCCTGGCGTCTGCCCACGATCGGTGTCGCCGTGACCGTGATTTCTGGCGTCATCATTGGTGGCGCGTACCCCGCGCTCATCCAGCAGTTCCGCGTCACCCCGAACGAACGAGCCCTGGAATCTGAATACATTCAGCACAACATTGATGCCACCCTCGCAGCATACGGCCTCGATGATCTGGAATACACCAACTACGACGCCGCAACCAGCGCTCAGCCCGGACAGTTGCGCGAAGACTCTGAATCAACGTCGCAGATTCGTCTGCTTGACCCGCAGGTGATCACGAAGACCGTCCAGCAACTGCAACAGTCGCGTCCCTACTACGGTTTCGATTCGGGAATGTCCGTGGACCGTTACACGGTCGGTGATGAGCGTCGAGACACGGTCATCGCAGTGCGCGAAATGAACCTCGCCGGTTTGTCTGCGGAACAACAGACCTGGGTGAATACGCACACCGTATATACGCACGGCTACGGTGTTGTCGCCGCCTACGGTAATTCGCTGAACTCTGATGGCCTGCCCTCATACTGGGAGCAGTCGGTGCCCTCAGTCGGCGAAATGGGGGAGTATGAAGAACGCGTTTACTTCTCCCCGAACGCCCCCTATTACTCGATCGTCGGTGCTCCGGAGGGTAGCGATCCGCAAGAACTCGACTACCCGGATGACAACGTCCAAGGCGGTCAGGTTGCCACAACCTTCACTGGCGACGGTGGCCCAAGCGTCGGCAACGTTTGGAACAAGCTCCTCTACTCGATCAAGTTTGGTTCCACCGACATCTTCTTCTCGTCTCAGACCAACTCTGCTTCGCAGATCCTCTACAACCGTGATCCGTTGGACCGCGTCGCAAAGGTTGCCCCGTTCCTGACTTTGGAACAGGAAGCCTACCCGGCTGTCGTCGACATGGATGGGGATCCGTCAACCGAGAAGCGCCTGGTTTGGATCGTTGATGCCTACACGACAACAGACTCCTACCCCTACTCGCAACACCAGTCCCTGTCCAGCTCAACCGTTGACTCCCGATCCTCGCAGGTTGGCGAATATGTGCGCGCAGAGACGATTAACTACATGCGCAACTCAGTGAAGGCTGTCGTTGACGCATACGACGGGTCCGTTCACCTCTACCAGTGGGATCAGGAAGACCCGATCCTCTCGACGTGGATGAAGATCTACCCGGGTCGTGTTGAACCCCTGAGTGGAATCAGCGGTGACTTGATGAGTCACATGCGCTACCCGGAGGACATGTTTAAGGTCCAGCGTGAGCTTCTTACCAGCTACCACGTCACCAATGCATCCGACTTTTACGCCGGTGGTGACCGTTGGCGCCTCGCCGAAGAAACATCAACCGCAGTGTCCGCATCCTCGAACGCATCGCAGTCGGGCGGAGTTTCTTCCGGAGTGACGGCTCAGCCTGCCTATTACCTGACAATGCAGATGCCGACCCAGGAAACCGCGGAGTTCTCACTGACCTCCGTGTTTGTTCCCGGTGGTGAATCCAAACGTGAAGCAATGGCAGGCTTCCTCGCCGTCGACTCAGAGACAGGGAACGAGGCCGGAAAGATCCGCGATGGGTATGGAAAGCTCCGGTTGCTAGCCTTGCCGTCATCGACTACCGTGCCCGGCCCAGGCCAGGTGCAGAACGCATACGACTCGAATGAGACTATCGCGCGCCAGCTCAACTTGTTGAATCAAGCGGATTCGCAGGTTATTCGAGGCAATCTCTTGACTCTGCCCGTTGGTGGCGGTCTGCTTTACGTCCAGCCTGTCTACGTCCAGGGCACCGGCTCAGCGTCCTACCCGGTTCTGCGTTCAGTCCTGACTGCCTTCGGTAATCAGGTCGGTTTCGCGCCGACTCTAGAAGAATCCTTGGATCAGACCTTCGGCGGTGACTCGGCCGCGACAGTCGCGAACAACGCAGGTGGAGAAACCGCAGAAGGTGACGATACTTCAAACACCGTCACCCAAACTGCTCAACAGCGCTTGAATCAAGCACTGACCGACGCCTCAGCGGCCATGCAAGCCGGCCAAACAGCCTTGAGTAGCGGAGATTGGAGTGCGTACGGCGAATCCCAGAAGAAGCTCAATGACGCATTGGCGCGAGCCCTTGCCGCACAAGAAGAACTTGGACAGTCCACTGGCGTCACATCCGGCTCCACCGATACGCCACAATCCGGTTCGACCCTCGGCTCTCCGGGCGCTGACGCAACGCAGTCAAACGGCTGATCTTCCCCCGCGCACTCAGCCCTATCCTTGACGAAACCCGGGCGGTGAGCTTCTACGAGACGAAGCTCACCGCCCTCCGTTTGAAGCTCTGTCGCGAGCACGCTAGGGTAGTAACTACCGACGCGGGGTGGAGCAGTTCGGTAGCTCGCCGGGCTCATAACCCGGAGGTCGCAGGTTCAAATCCTGTCCCCGCTACCAAGTAAGGTCGGGACCTCAATCGAGGTTCCGACCTTTTTATATTCGGCCTTCAGTTTGTACATGGTTCCCTCTATCGTTAATCGTGGAATGGTCAGAGAGAAAACAACCGTGAACATCACCGCATACTTCACCCGCTCAACAGGCGGATGGAGCATTATTGTTCCATCGCCGACGGATACACAACCAAGGTCCAACGCCTCGCAGAAGCCGAACCCGCAGTCAGTGGCGCATGCGCTAACCACGGAATCGTCATCGATAATCTGACACTCATCTACGCTCACCCAAGCAACACAGCAAAGGACTGCGACGCCTTATGACTCAAACACTACAACCAGCGAAAGACCAACCAGCAGGACACTTCTCTCGCACACTCCTTGTCATCCTCACCGGGCTACTTGCCGGCTTCCTCGCCGGCCTCTTCGGCGTCGGCGGTGGACTCGTTATCGTTCCAGCACTCATGTCCGTCCTCGGGATGGATCAACGTCGTGCCTCAGCAACCTCATTGCTTGCCCTCATATTCACCGCGCTCACGGGCACAACCTCATACGCCCTCAGTAGCAACGTCTCCTGGAGCGCAGCAATCATCCTCATCGTCGGCGCACTTGTCGGTGCCCAAATCGGCGTCTGGCTCCTACGCAAACTACCAGACCGAATCCTCCCCTGGATCATCGTCGTCTTCGCACTCTTTGTGATTGTTTCTCAGCAAATCAACATCCCCGTACGCGACGCCGGACTCACCCTCGATATACCACGCGGAATAGGACTCATCTTCGTCGGCGTCCTCTCCGGAATCCTCGCCGGACTCGTCGGCATCGGTGGTGGATCAGTCCTTGTCCCTGGCATGGAACTTGTCGTCGGCCTCGGCGACCTCCTTGCCCGCGGAACCTCACTACTCGTCATGATCCCCACCGCCATCTCTGGAACCTGGACAAACGCAAAACACGGTATCGTCGACCTCAAAGCCGGTATCATCGTCGGCATCTCCGCAGCATTCAGTGCACCCGCAGGCACATTCGTCGCAGGCTGGATTTCACCCGAAACTGGCAACATTCTCTTCACGATCTTCCTGATCGTGGTCATGCTCAATACTCTGCGTAAAGCCGGAATCTTTAAACGACGCCAGAAATAGCTATCTTGTGCTCTCGGGAAGGCTCGGCTGTCCACAGCCTCGGCTCATTCTTTGTCGATTCTGATGCCCAACTGAACCATCTGAACCTCCCCGCGATTGCCTTTACGCATTGGTTGGGGGACGCGTTTGACTACTCGGTGACCAGCTCGATGCCCAGATTCTTGGACGCATCTTGAAAGCCACCAGCATTCATGACGTTCGTGAAGCCGGCTTCTTGCATCAGCTTCAGTGCCTGACCCGCACGGTTGCCGGAATGGCAGTGCAGAGTGTAGGTGCCGTTCTTATCAAGCTTCGTAATGTCATTGGCGAAAGCGTCGGAGTTGAAATCGATATTGGTCGCACCCTTGATGTGGCCGTCAGCGTATTCATCGGGAGTACGCACATCGATCACCATGCCGACCTCAGTTGCTTGAGAGGCACTGGCCGAAGACTGCGAAGTCGTTGAAGCTCCATCTGATTCGCTGGTCAAAGCTGAAGAACAACCAGCGAGTAGTGCACCAGTAAGTCCGACGCTCAAAACGGAAGCGAAACGGCGAGTGAACAACATGGAGCCTCTTCGATCACAACTCATCTTATGGCTGCGATATCGCCTCCTTGTGAGAGGAGAAAGTCCTGTTCACCTCCGCGCAGAGAATGGCAAGGGGCCGGTGGGATTCAAATCCCACCGGCCCCTTCGCGACCGTGGTTGCGGCCTCGTCAATCAGAAACGAGAACTACACCCACTGGCTGAACGTCGCTGGTGTCGACGTCTGGCCGAGCAGGTCAGAGGCCGCCAATGCCAGGCTCACTCGCCGGCAGCGCTCGGGTGCGTCATGTCAACCGGAACAACCCAGGCATCGAACTCAGCGTCGGTGACAAAGCCGAGCTCCAAGGCAGACTCGCGTAGCGACAGGCCCTTGTGGTGAGCATTCTTCGCAATCTTCGACGCCTTGTCGTAGCCGATGTGGCGGTTGAGGGCTGTCACCTGCATGAGGTTGATGTCCAAGTTGTGCTGGATCTTCTCGTAGTTCGGTTCGATGCCGTATGCGCAGTTCGTGTCGAAGGAAACGCACGCATCGCCGAGCAGACGGATGGACTCCAGAACGTTCCATGCCATGACCGGCTTAAAAACGTTCAGCTGGAAGTTGCCTTGAGATCCGGCAAAACCGACGGTTGCGTCATTGCCGAAGACCTGAACGGCGACCATGGTCATGGCCTCGCACTGGGTTGGGTTCACCTTGCCGGGCATGATGGACGAACCGGGCTCGTTCTCGGGAATGATCAGTTCGCCGATGCCGTTACGCGGGCCAGAAGCGTACCAACGGACGTCATTGGCGATCTTCATCAGGGCATCAGCCAGGACGCGCAGGGCACCGGAGACCAGGACCAGTGCGTCGTGTGCGCCAAGGGCTGCGAACAGGTTGTCTGCCTGCTTGAACTCAATGCCGGTTTCCTCGGAAATCTTCGTGGCGCAGAGCTTGCCGAATGCCGGGTGGGCATTCAGGCCGGTGCCAACCGCAGTGCCACCGATGGCGAGCTCGCGTGCACGCGAATCTGCATAGCGGATGCCATCGAGGGCGAAATCAATCTGAGCAACCCAACCGGAAATGACCTGACCAAGGGTGATCGGGGTGGCGTCCTGCAGATGGGTGCGACCGACCATGACGATGTCTGTGAAGTCTTCAGCCTTCTTGGCCAGGGTATCGCGCAGCTGCATGACGCGCGGGTACATGGCCTGCAATTCGCAGACGACTGCGATGTGCATGGCGGTGGGGAAGGTGTCGTTCGAGGACTGACCACGGTTCACGTGGTCATTCGGGTGAACGGGGGTCTTGGTGCCCATCTCGCCACCGGCGAGTTCGATGGCGCGGTTGGAGATGACCTCGTTGGAGTTCATGTTCGACTGCGTACCAGAACCGGTCTGGAAAACAACCAGTGGGAAGTGATCGTCGAGCTTGCCTTCGATGACTTCGTCGCCGGCCTTGGCGATCAGGTCAGCGATCTCCTGGGGGAGTTCGCCGAGCTCAGCATTGGCCAGTGCAGCAGACTTCTTCAGGACACCCAGAGCATGGATCATGGGACGGCCCCACACGAAAGTGTTACGGCCGATGTCGAAGTTGTGCAGGGAACGCTCGGTCTGGGCGCCCCAGTAGCGGTCGGTGGCGACCTCGACGGTGCCCATTGAGTCAGATTCAGTGCGCGTTGTTGTCATGTGGGTTGTTCTCCTTTGAAGAAACGTACCGCTTCAGGTTAGGCGAACCTAATGGGTTTGTGCTACCCGAAGACGCGAGTGGAACCATGCAAAACTGACAGAAAGTGCGACGAGAGCCAGGGCTAGGACGAAAGGAACAATCGGGTGCCATCCGTAGAGTGCAGTTGCACTCACCGGAGCAAAAATCCAGGTGACGGCGCCGGTCGCGTTGATGATGCCAGCAACGCCCCCCTGTTCTTCGTCGCTGACTGCCAGCGAGGCACCCGCGCTAAAGCCTGGGCTTGCCAGACCGCTGGACGCGCCGAGCACGAAGGTGGCGACTGTGATGATCGGTCCGTGGGACGCAAACGTCAGTGTCGCTAGCGCGATAAAGCCCAAGGTCATGCCGGTGCGTAGCAGAATAACCGGCGGAAGAGACAGACGTGGGACGACCAAGAGCTGCATGAGCATCGCGCCGGCAGCATTCGCCAGTAGCATCAATGCCGTCATGGAGACCGCGTGCGCTGGGTCAAGATGCAGGCGATCCTGAACAATGAAGCCCATCGTGATCTGAACGACGCCACTGGCAAAGAAAATACCGAAGATGCCGGTAATCCACGGCAGGATGCGCGAGTCATTCCACTTCACGCGAGGGGGAAGCACCACGGGTTCCGGGGTCTCCTCGTCCGGGTCCTTGGTGGCAGGCGCATCCTTTGGCACTGCAACAAGCGCGATGATCAGCGCGATCGCGATGAACCACGGCGTGGCGTGCACGGGCGCGTAAATCCACCACGTGCCAAGCGCCGACGAAATCAGGGAGCCGATCATGATCGATAGGTTGATTGCTCCAGAGAACGCTGACATACCACGCACACGCGACGCTTCGTCAGGAGTGTTCTCAGCAATGAGAGCTTGTCCGGTCGGCGGAATCGCTGCGACTGCGGAGCCGAAGAAGGGGCCTCGTGCCAGCAGAATGATCGAGGCAGTCAAAACCGTGCCGGCGATACCGGCTGCGCGCAGAGCGACAACGCCGGAGAACAACGTGCCCGCAATGAATGCGAGGAAGAGGGCGGTCAGCAGAACTCGCCTGCGTCCCCACGCGATCGAGCGACGACCCCAGAACTGGCTGAGCATCGCAACCGCAACTGCTGCCAGCGATACCGCGGCGCCGACGATCCATTCCGGAATACTCATCGCCCTCGCCAGAGGCGCGATCGACACGTTGATCATGTTCTGCGCCGTGTACGTAAACAGGGCGATCGCAAGTAGTGCGCGCAGTGTTGGGTGGGCAAGCACCGACGAGGCTCTGGGTTTTTTAGTTGACGAGGCTACCACCACGTTTTCAATCTCTTCTTCTGGTTCTAGCGTCGAACGTAGGTCGTAACCTTCCAGCGGGCGTCGCCAGACTTGTCGTTCCATTCAGAATCGGAGCGCTGAGGGTCAACGGCCCACACGGTCGGGTCAATTGCTGGCGCATGAACCAGCGGAGTATCAGGATTCGAGGCCTCAATATCAAGGTCAAGGTCGGTGACAACCAGTTCATCTACCAGATCCGTCGTCTGGGCATACAGATGTGCTCCACCGGTGATCCAAATGTAGGGAGCCTCGTCTGCTTCAGCCTTGTCCTGCGCGTGCTTTAAGGCAGCCTCGATGGAATACACCAAGTCGATGCCGTCGGCCTCGTACAGGTGTGAACGCGTAATCACAATGTTGGTTCGTCCCGGCAGGGGAGCGCCCAATGCCTCGAAGGAACGACGTCCCATGATGATCGGGCATCCCAACGTGGAAGCCTTGAAATGTGCGAAGTCTGCGGGCACGTGCCACACCATTGACGTTCCAGTTCCAAGAACGCCATTCTTGTCCTGCGCCCAGATCGAAGCAACGGTTGTCACACTGCCACCGGAGCCTTAATCGTCGGATGGTGTTCGTAGCCTTCAACGATCACGTCATCGAAGGTGTAGTCGAACATTGACGGAGCCTTATTCAGCTTCAAAGTCGGGAACTCGTAAGGGGTGCGCGACAGCTGTTCAGTCACCTGTTCCACGTGGTTGGAGTAGATATGACAGTCGCCGCCGGTCCAGATGAATTCGCCCACCTCAAGGCCTGCCTGCTGAGCAAACATGTGAGTGAGAAGCGAATAGGACGCGATATTAAACGGAACACCGAGGAACATGTCGGCGCTGCGCTGGTAGAGCTGCAGGGACAGGCGACCGTCGGCAACGTAGAGCTGGAAGAATGCGTGGCAGGGTTCCAGCGCCATCTTCTCTAGTTCGCCCACGTTCCATGCGGACACGATCATGCGCCTGGAATCGGGGTTTGTCTTCAACGTTTCAAGAACCGAAGAAATCTGATCGATCGTCTGGCCCTGAGCGGTGCCCCATTTGCGCCACTGCACTCCGTAGACCGGGCCGAGATCGCCGTTCTCATCCGCCCATTCGTTCCAAATACGGATGCCGTTTTCCTGAAGCCAGTGCACGTTCGAATCGCCGGAAAGGAACCAGAGAAGCTCGCCGACAACCGACTTCAGATGAACGCGCTTCGTCGTGATCAGCGGGAATCCCCTGGACAGGTCGTAGCGAAGCTGGCCACCAAACAGGGAACGCGTGCCTGTACCGGTGCGATCCCCTTTGAGAGTTCCCTCTTCCATAATCCGCGCAAGCAGATCCTCATACTGACGATCAATAGTCACAGTCAGTTGTCTCCTTAAAGGTCATCACCATATCTTGTTGCTTCCTATTGTCTGTCTTTTAACGTGCAACGGAAAGTGCGCAGGCCAGCTGCTTGTCCTTATTATCGCGTGCGTACTGTCGCACAGGCGACGACGCTATGGGGAGATCAGCCAAAAATGATGGTGAAGTCAGTCGAGGACGCTTGCCTTATCATCCATCGGCAGTGCCAGGTGAGCGAAAGCATCAGACTTTTGTGCATCGCCATTCAATGAAACATCAATAATGCGAGTGTGCGAGAAATCAGCGGGAGGCGTTCCCAGCGCAATCTCCAGCCCCTCGATCGTCTTATTCGCCAATGCTGCGCCGGCCTTCCATCCGACGACCGCGCCGATTCCGAAGGGGACTAAACGTCCGACAGAAGACAGTGCAGCGTGTTTTGCAAGCTTACGCTTCGCCCACTTGACCATCATCTGATTGAACTGGGTCGCTGCCTGAGAACGAATGCCAACAAAGGAAGACGCGAACCACGATGCTGCCTGAATACCGACGGTTGCCGTGATTGCTTCAGCCCCTTCTTGCCCCGTAATTGCAGCCAATACCAGCGCGTTACGCTTCGCGGGATCCTTCACGTCAATCCCGTACAGGTGCGCGACGACCATGCAGTGGTGTGCGGCTTCAGTCAGGAACGTGCCGAATTGCAGACCGGAGGCACCAAGGCTGAGCGCAGTGCCAATTCCGGGCCACGCTGAGAAAGCCCCGGCAGCCCCAGACTCACGTTTCACGCGCGCTTTGAAACGCTGGTTGGCAATCTCAACCAGTTCGCTGGGGGTCGCTCCCGGGTGAGTATCGCGCAGTTTTTGCGCACTACGGGCAGTCGACGCATAGGGCACATCAAGCGCGCGCTGCCACACATCGACTGCCCGGTGACGCACAGACATGTCAGTCCTCTGAAAGGGATTCGTTCGTGAAGGTCTTTTCATAGGTGGCACCCTTGGTCACGGTGTGACCGATGGTGCAGTTACGCTCGATGGCGCCCGATGCGCGACGAATCATCTTCTCGCGCTCTTCCTCATCCACGCTTGAGAGGTCCTGGATCAGTTCCACATCAAAGTGGGTGAAGCGATCTTCGCCTTCGAGGTACTGCGCGGAGACAGCCACGACCTGCTCAAAGTCTTCGCCAAGGCGATCGGTCAGACGCTTGTCGGACGACATTGCGTTACAGCCTGCGACCGCAATTTTCAGAAGTTCACCGGGAGAGAAACGGCCGGGGCCCTCACCAACCAGAACTTGGGCGCCACGAGGATTAGTCGCCGAGTACTGGCGGATGCCTTCACGCTGCAAGTAGAGGGCGGGGGACAAAACAGGGGTCTCTTGTGTTTCACTCATGCCATTATTCTCACCGATTATTCGCATCCGTGCGCGTTGAGAAGGCGATGAAGATATCACGAGAAAAAGTGGAATAAATCCGTTTTCGTCGCGTTTTTACCTTCCCAGTTGACGGGGCAGGTCAGACTTCGCTACTTCCGCGCTGAAGCCAGGCGGAAGCGAGCTTCAGCTCTTCATCGAGAATCTCATCGACGTGCTTCAACACTTCACTTTCAATGCGAGCGCCAAAGAAGGGAATTGCCACTTTCACTTCACCTTCAACCTGGCGAAGCGTTTCGCTCGACCCAGAAAAATGCGAGGTCATAGTGACTGCGACGGGCGCGCCCTCAAATGAGAGCTGCGTCGAGGCAGTGAGCGCGGCCTCGTGAACAAACTCTTCACTCAACGCAAGGCGCAACTCTCCGCGAATCATCTGACGCACTTGAGCTGGCAGAACACCAGGATCAACACTGCCGTGAGCTCGAACGCCCGAGGCGAAGTGTTCAACCTGAAGATCCTGACAAAAATGCGCGAAACGCCCACGGACAAAATCGGGGTCAACGCTCATTGCTTGAAAGTCGGCAAGGGGCACCGGATACGTCAACGACTTTGAAAACTCCATGGGCACTCATCTCTTCACGTTTTCCAACGGCTACTATCAATCCTATGAGAAGCCTGACACAACTGGCAGAGGTAGCCTCGAGCGATGCCCTGACCGAGAAGGACATTGAGTGGCTCCACCTGCTCCTCGCAGACTGGCAAGTCCTTGCAGACTTGAGCGCAGCAGACCTTGTTCTCTGGCTTCCCACCGACGATGAACGTTTCATCGCAGTTGCCCACTCTCGACCGGCAACATCAACAACCGTTCACATCGATGACATCATCGGCCTCCACCTACCCGTAGCGCGCGAAATCGAATTCCGTCGCGCGATCGCAACCGGACAAGTCGTTAAATCCCCGGCTGCACGCTGGGCAGGCACCTACTCGATGATGGAAACCTGCATCCCCGTCCTTCACGATGGGCGCGTCATCGCAGTTGTCACCCGCGAATCCAACCTTTCTTCACCGCGATTCTCCCTAGGCTTTGACTCGTGGGCAGCCCAGGTCTCAGACAACCTCTGCCAGATGATCTCGCGCGGTGAATATCCCTATGACACGACCCCCGCGGTGACTGCTCGTGGCGTCCCGCGTGTCCTCGATGGTGTCATCCTGATCGACCCCGACGGCAAGGTCCTCGAAACAACGCCGAACGCCACCTCGTGTTTGCGACGCCTCGGTATCCGCAACGCAGTGCGAGGCAAGATCCTCGCCCAAGAGATCACCAACGTGATCGCCGACGAATCCATGATCGAAGAATCCATGGCGGTTGTCGTCATGGGACGTGCCTCGTGGCGAACCGAAATCTCAAGCCATGCTTCCACCATTACGATGCGCGCTCTCCCCCTCACGGAAGGCCGTACGCGTCTTGGAGCCGTCATTCTGACGCGCGACATTTCTGAAGTTCGACGTCGTGAACAGGAACTCATGACGAAAGATGCGACGATCCGCGAGATCCACCACCGCGTGAAGAACAATCTGCAGACCGTTTCGGCTCTGCTTCGACTGCAATCGCGTCGCTCGGAACGCCAAGATGTCAAGGATGCGCTCGCGGAGGCAGAACGTCGAGTTCAGGCAATCGCAACGGTCCACGCGGCCCTATCTCAGAACGTCGATGAAACTGTTGACTTTGACGAGGTCGCGCGCTCGGTTCTGCGTCTTGCGGGTGCGGTCGCTGTTACTGATCGAAGCGTGGAAGTTATTACCGACGGTTCCTTCGGGGTTATTGCCGCTGATCAAGCTCAAGCTCTAGCAACTGTTTTGAACGAACTGGTCACAAACTCTGTTGAACACGGTCTGGCAGAACGTGATGGAACGATTGTCGTGTCCGTTCAACGCGAGGGTGAAACGATGACGGTCAAGGTCGCTGATGACGGCGTCGGTTTTGAACCGGGAACCCCGATGAGTGGTCTGGGAACTCAAATTGTCAAGCAGATGGTGCGTGGTGACCTGAATGGTTCGATTGACTGGTCGTTGCGCCCCGAAGGTGGAACGGTTGTCACCTTGAAGATTCACTTGGATGAGGTCTGATTCCGAACGGATGTGTGCCTAGTAGGTAAGGGGCGTTAAAAGCGTGTGGGGGTCGGCTCTCAAGAGCGACCCCCACACGCTGAACGTTTAAAATCAGGATGCGCGTCGTGCACGTGCTGCACGACGCTTGAGCGAACGACGTTCCTCTTCGCTCAAGCCACCCCACACACCAGAATCCTGGTTGTTTTCGATTGCCCACTGCAGACAGGTCGCTTCGACTGAGCAGCTGTGGCACACGGCTTTGGCTTCCGCGGCCTGAGCAATTGCCGGACCTGTATTTCCGATCGGGAAAAACAGTTCGGGGTCAACACTCAAGCAGGCAGCCTTACTCCGCCAGTCCATTTCACAGCTCCTTGGATTCGTTCACGCATTTTCGACTGCGCACATTGGCGCGCCGAATTCCATTGATAAGTGTCGGTGAATAAATGTGCGGGGGCAAGAGGGGCAGGGCACAACCCATCAAAATTTGGTGTGCAAGTTGTCACGTCGGTGCCCAGAGCAACTCAATGCAACTCGATCGAAGTGTCCAGCGACACGAATAATGCCTGTGTTTTCCTTCCACCGTCGGGCTAAAAGTGAGGTTTGGAGCCGATTTGTCGAGTGTTTGAAAGATCGTATGAAATCTGGTGGCGGATCAATGATGAGAAGGTTCGTTTGCTCTTGGATAGCCAGGCGAGGCCATTGAGTGGGAGTCAGAGTCTCAATGTGTGGATTGTTAATGCCGAGTGAAGTGAGGTTGTGTCTCAAAATTGTCTGAATTACCTGCGACTCGTTATGCATAATTATCCAATCCGAAAGCCTCTTGTCCTGTTCAGGCTGGGTGTGCGCAGTGAATAGGTGTGTGTAGACGTAGACGTCGAAGTCCTCCCACCCGGGGCCAATCAATAGCTGAGCACTATCTGGGTGGGTGAAACCTCCGTAGCAATCTTTGGTCGGTGCAACAAGCGATGCCTCCGCTCCCCGGTTTTTCTTCGCGAGGTCTGTTGAAGGAAAAAGAGCCAGGGTTCGCTGATGATCCGCTTCAACCCACCACTGGCCAGGTTCGCACGGCTCCTCGGTCGCGGACGAGGCGCGATAGTGAGGTTCGGACGTATCGGGTCGTTCAATGAGGAGCGAAGCCAGTGAACGATCGAAGCGAGTAAGAGGGTGAGTATCGAGGCTTCCCATGATGAAGACAACGCCACGTTGGGTACATTCTTCGATTCCGTTCGTCCAGATCTCTTCGGCAACAACAAGTCCGTAGATTCGTTCAAGTTCGTGGCGAGAGGCCGCGATGTCAGTGATTGCAATGATTCGAGGAGTATGGTGTTTCGCTTGCTCGAACAGGGTGGCAATATCTTGACCTTCCCGGATCGTTAGTCCACGGGTAGTGGGCGAGGGGGGTGCCTGAGCATCAATCAGGTCGATCTCCCACGATGAGTGGGTTGAAATCCGAGTTGCTATCTGGCGAACAAGTGAGCCAGTTTCGGTTGTGTGATGTGCTGGGGCACGGACGATGATGTTCCCGCTTTTCCATCTCACGGGTGTATGTGCTCCAGAATCGACACCATCGCCCAGCCCAAGCGGTATTCCTGCAACGTGTGGAGCTTCTTTCGAAAGGAGGTCGAGTTCTTCCCAAGTGATGGACGGAGGAAGGAATGGAGCCCACGCCAATGGTTCCCACTGTTCGTTCTGAGTCGTCGTGCGCGGTATTGATGTGTCGCAACTCTTCGGCGCACAGTGTGGATCTGCGCGTTGCACAGCGGTCGTGCTGTTGGGGCTCCATGCGGATTGAAAAAGCCCGCGATCAGCCCATATTGCTCTTCCGGGAATTCGTTCGAGGTGAGAGGCTCTCGCATCGCCAATCACGTCGATTGAATCTGAATCCGACAGGCAACGAAGTGCAATGCGGATATCGATGTTTGCTCGCATGGCAGAGCTGACGGCTCCGCCGGGACGTTGTGTAGCGATAATCAAATGCACGCCCAATGAACGTCCTTGGGCTGTAAGTCGGTTGATGATGTCGCTTCCATCTTTGTGTGCGTCGACGAGGACTCTGAATTCGTCGATGACGATGATAATTCTGGGCGGTGGACAGGTGGCGGTACCGTCACGATGAGCGCGGGCCCAGGTTGCGTAGTCGGGGAAACCAAGGTGCGAGAACTCTTGTTCGCGTCGCAGAAGTAGCGATGTTAATCCTCTGAGAGCCCTTCGCGTCTGGGCGGGATCGAGGTCAGTGAACACTCGGTCTACGTGTGGAGCCGACTCGAAGCGGTGAAAGGTTGCTCCTCCCTTGTAATCAATCAAGATCATGCGTATTTCTGCTGGCGTGTATGTGCTGATTAAGGCTTGAATCCAGGTGATGAGGGCTTCTGACTTCCCCGATCCCGTTGTGCCTGCCAGCAACGCGTGCGGTCCATCATTGACGAGGTCAATGGTGAGGGTGCCGGCATCATTGACTCCGATGGGGATGCTTAAATGTGTTCCATCGTGGCTGGAATTGCCGGTGGTGTGTGCAAGCAATGAACACAAATCGACGCTGGTGGGCAAGGATGAGCCGGTGGATACGGGTTCAAACTGCTCCCACCAGCGTGGAGCACATGATATTCGTTTTTCAACGTTGAGGGTGCACCAGGGCGGAACATCTTCTAATCCCATGCCAATGGCAACGTGCCAAGGATTGTCATCGCGTTCCCGATCGCTCAGAGAGGCGGGTGCAGTATCCAAGGAGGTCATGCAGTGGGGACACTGGTGGCCACGCATGATGTGGATTGTTGGTCCGCCGTTGCCAAACGCGTATTCCTCTGAGGAGTCTGTGATGACGTATCCGCCACGAGATACTGCGATGATGTTGCCAGCAATCCACGATGCGGTGGCGCGTGCGTCGTCTCCGATACACGCGATTGCACAGGGAGAATCGAGCTGGAGCGTGAGTCGACGGAGGGAGCCGGGGAAAGAAACGCGCACTCTTTGATTGATTGGAGATGTATCTTGAGGTGTCCTGTTCGTTCTGCGTTGCCAGCGATCAGGATGCGAGCGTTGCCTAGCGGTGTGTCCGCCACGTGCAGATTGTCCTTGCGCTTGAAGAAAAGCCAGCATGATGGCAAGCCCAGCTGGGTCGAGTCGAACGCGCTGTTTCTTTCGTCGCAGACGAATTCCCAGCATCACCAGGACGAGTCCGACGGCCAAAGCTCCTAGTCCGTATGTAACGTAACGGAAAGATCCCAGCCGGACGCCTAAGAATAGTGCCATTGTGATGAAGGGGAAGAAAGCAAGGAAAGCGCGCATGGACACTTTTCGGCTTTCCTGCCATGTGTATTTTCGAGGCCTGCCACGCAGGACGAATGTATCGCGTCCTAAATGCAGGACCATCCGTTGCCGGAACTTTCGAGGCTTCCCTTGTACCCGACGACGCAGTAGTCCCAAGGTCAATAGGGTTCCATTTGTTGAGCCCGTATCGTAAAGGCGAAACCCTTTCTTTGCCCGAATGATGTTCGCGTGATCGCGCGATATCTGCTGGTCGACGATGAAATGATCGCGGCCTCGTCCCACGGAAGACGGAAGAGGGAAAACGAGACCAGCGTCCACTCCGCGCACACAGGCTAAATGCATGGGAGATGCCATGGCTTGTAGCGCGATGTCACTCATCATTCCTCCTTCAGTGTCAGTGTGGCGAGGGAAGAAGCAGGGAAACAAACGCAAAAGAGACGAATTGTGGATAACTTGAAAAGTATCCACAGGCATGCCTGCAAAGACATTCCTCCATGGCTAATGGAACAATGAATCCATGAGTGAAACAGAGTCTCTAAAGAAACGTCACGACGGCCTTGTCCGGGTCATCCAACGGGCGAATGCCGCCTACTACGACTCTGACTCACCCGAAATGTCAGATGCTGACTACGACATTATTTTCCGCGAGCTCGAGGAACTCGAACGCGACCACCCCGAACTTGTCACCCCGGATTCTCCCGCCGCGAGTGTTGGCGGCACCGCCGACCAGACAACAACCACGATCCGTCACCTGGCTCAGATGACGTCCATTAACGACGTCTTTTCTTTCGAAGAACTCGGCGAATGGGAAGCTCGGATGCGGGCAGATTCTGGGCTCGATGAAGTTCAGATGACAACCGAGGTCAAGATTGACGGTCTTGCCATCAACCTGACATACGTAGACGGCAAACTCGTCAGCGCGGCCACCAGGGGCGACGGGTTCGTCGGTGAAGACGTGCGCTCAAACGCTGACAAGATCGCGACTATTCCGCAGTCAATGCAGGGGAAAAATATTCCGCACCGCATTGAAATCCGCGGAGAGGTCTACATCCCGATCGCTGATTTTGAAAAACTGAATGCTGATATCGAAGCCGAAAATGCCTGGCGTATCGCCGAGAACGGTCGCCGTGAAGTCGCCAACGCAACCCTGGATGCGGATAACGCGCAGATCGCCCGAAAGAACAGAGAGATTCGCGCGCAGAACAAGGATGCCCTTGGCGGGTTTCAGACTCCGCTACTTGAAAAGAAGAAGCGTCAGCGTCCCTTGCCGATGCTTTCCACGTTCGTGAATCCGCGTAACGCGGCGGCTGGCACCCTTCGTTTGAAAGAAACATCCGCCGACGAGGTCACACAGGGCCCCGACTACGAGATTCAGCTACGCGCACGCGCGTTGCAAGACCAACGTGTTTCATCGTTGTCCATGCTTGCGCACGGTATCGGATTCGTTGAAGAGGGGGATAGTTTCTCGGCGCCTACCACTCAGTGGGAACGATACCTTCAGCTCAAAGAATGGGGTTTCACGGTTCCAGATCAGACGCGTCTGCTGACGGGGCTCGATCAGATTGTTGCCCGTATCGGCGAGTTAGGGAAGCAACGCTCTCAGATGGACTACGGCATCGACGGTGTCGTCATGAAAGTGAACGATGTTGCCCTTCAAGAAAGCATGGGGTTCACGTCGCGCGCACCCAGGTGGGCGGTCGCGTACAAGTTCCCGCCCGAAGAGGTCCACACTAGGCTC
Source organism: Pauljensenia sp. UMB6358 (assembly GCF_030216865.1). NCBI lineage: Bacteria > Bacillati > Actinomycetota > Actinomycetes > Actinomycetales > Actinomycetaceae > Pauljensenia > Pauljensenia sp. UMB6358. The sequence goes on from NZ_JASOMS010000004.1 coordinate 168,294, forward strand.
CTCGATATCCGTGTCCAGGTTGGGCGCACCGGCAGGGTGACTCCGTTTGGCGTCATGGAAACAGTACTGGTTGACGGTTCCAATGTTTCGCGAGCAACGCTCCACAACGCCGAGGAAGTTCAACGTAAGGGCGTTCTGATCGGCGATATCGTTGTCCTGCGTAAAGCGGGGGATATCATTCCGGAAATCTTAGGCCCGGTGTTGGCTGCGCGAACAGGGGAAGAACGCGCTTTCGTCATGCCGACCGCGTGCCCTTCGTGCGGTAGCCCGCTTTTAGCTGAGAAGGACGGGGATGTGGACCTTCGATGTCTGAATAAGGCACACTGTCCTGCTCAGCTGACCGAACGAGTTGCCCACTTGGGTGCTCGTTCCGCGTTGGATATTGAAGGTTTGGGTGGGGAAGTTGCGATGGCTCTGACCCAACCTGAAAACCTCAGAGAAGATGTTGCTTCCGCACTTGTAGCGGGCCACGATGTGTTCTTAGAAGATGGAACGCGACTGCGTCTTGATAATGCTGACGATCTTTCTCCGGCGGATCAACTGGCCAGCGCGGAAGCTCTTCTGCCAGCCCCGCAGACTCCGGTGCTCCACGGCGAAGCGCAAATCTTTGACCTCAAGGCCGAAGACCTTCGTGACGTGTTCGTATGGAGGGCTGTTAAAGACGATGACTCCGATGTGTCACACTACAAGCAGGTTCGCTTCTTCTGGACAAAAGCATTCATTGCCAAAAAGGACAAGGACGGGGACACAACGTATGTACCTCGTGAAACGGAAGCCTCGAAGGGAACTCTTGCCCTTCTTGACGAGCTAGAAAAAGCAAAGTCCGCTCCGCTGATGCGAGTTCTTGTTGCCCTGTCGATTCGCCACGTCGGTCCGACGGCTGCCCGTGCAATTGCAGATCATTTCGGTTCGATGGATGCCGTTCGCAACGCCTCACTTGATGAACTATCAGGAATCGAGGGCGTCGGACCGGTCATCGGCGGGGCCCTGATTGATTGGTTTAGTGTCGATTGGCATCAGGAACTCGTTGAGCAATGGAGTCACGCTGGTGTGAAGATGGCTGATCAGCCACCGCAGCAGGTGTCGCAGGTTCTTGCCGGGCTCACGATTGTTGTCTCGGGAACGATGCCCGGTTATGACCGTGAAGGCGCGAAGGAGGCAATCGTGGCGCGCGGTGGTAAGGCAGCCGGTTCTGTTTCGAAGAAGACATCGTTGGTCGTCGCAGGTCCGGGCGCAGGGTCAAAGGCTACAAAGGCCGAGGCTCTGGGGGTGCCCGTGATCGATGAGACACGCTTTAATGACCTGCTGAACGGTGGGCTTGAAGCCTTGAATCTCGGATGAAAACGTGTCTGAGCGTTGCCGGCCGGTAGCTCAGATGGGTTTTAGACCATGAATTCAAAGGGATGCAGAAGATACTCGGTGATACGAGTGAGCATATTCCGGCCTTCCCATTCGCCGATCGTGTATTGACGAGCGGTGGTGAGGTCGTTGTCGAAGATTTCTTCCATGTGCTGGGCAAGCTCGCGCGAATGGAATTGCATATTGACTTCGTGGTTGCCTCGCATGGAGAGGCGGTCGATGTTGGCAGTACCGATCGTTGACCACATGCCGTCGATGCTCATCGTCTTGGAGTGAACCATGGCGTGCTGGTAGAGCCAGATCTCGATGCCTTCGCGAAGCAGGGAGCCGTAGTAGGGGCGTGCTACCCAGTCAGCCATGATGTGGTTGGAGTATTCGGGGATCAGAACCTTGACCTTCACTCCGCGTTTTGCTGCTGCGATCAGGGCTTGAAGAATCTCTTTATCGGGGATGAAGTAGGCGGTGGTAATCAGAATGTGGCTGGTCGCGCGCTCGATCGCGTCGATGTACATTCCACGAATCGGGTAGAGGATTCGCTGGGGTGCATTGAATGCGGCGGTGACTTCTGCATGCCACTTCTTCGCTCCGGTGTCGGGCAACTGGGGCGCACGATGGGGTTTGAAGTGATTCCAGAAATCGACGAACCCGTTTTCTAGCTCCCACACGGCATCGCCAGTCACGCGAACGTGGGTATCGCGCCATTCGTTGGCGAAGGGGTTGCCAATGTTGTAGCCACCGACGAATCCAACGGTGGAATCAACAACGAGGATCTTGCGATGGTCCTGGCCCGTGTTCCGCAGATTCAAAGTCAAGAGACCAGAACGAATCGCGGGGAAGCGACGAACCCATAGGTGTGGAATATCGGGGAAGAAATAGAAGCGTGGATCTTGATTGAGAACTCCAAAACCGTCGTACACGCAGTAGACGTTGACTCCACGTCGGGCTGCTGCGATGAGCGCGTCTTTAAAACGCTGGCCCCATTCGTCTGCGCGCCAAATGAATGATTCAAAGTAAATATGGTCTGTCGCGTTCTGGATTGCGTGGAGCATATCCGCGTATAGGGAATGCCCCTCCGTATAGGTTCGCACCATGCCACGTGGGATTTGTATGTCAGCTGGTTCGAGGGTCGGGAATCCGTGTCGGCCACCGGGGACACGTTGCTTACGCATATGGTCGACGGCGTGGACGGTGACGATGGCGGTTGCCTGTGCGATGGTGATGCCGATCGCCGTCTTCTTCATCAGTCCTAAGGTTTCGGCGCTGATGAGTCTTTTACGCGGGAATCTCATGAAGCTGATTCTACGGCCTCGTGTGGATTACGGCGTGGGCGCGAATCCCGCTTATTAGTGCTAGGCGCTAAGATTGCAACTATGTCACGAATCAGTACTGACGAGGTCGCCCGCGTCGCGGAGCTGGCCCGAATCGCATTGACTCCAGGCGAAATTGAACGTATTGCTGGGGAGCTCGACGTTATCGCTACTTCAGTTGCTAAGGTGTCCGAGGTCGCGACCCCGGATGTTCCCGCAACCTCTCACCCGATTCCGCTGACGAATGTCTGGCGTGAAGATGTGGTCACAGAAACTCTTGACCGTGATGAAGTTCTTTCGCAGGCGCCTGCAAGCGAAGATGGGATGTTCCTTGTTCCGCAGATCCTGGGGGAGGAATGATGAACGAACTGCTGAAGAAGTCCGCGCTTGAGCTGGCTGACATGCTGGCCGCAGGTCAGATCACGTCGGTTGAACTGACAACTGCGTGCTTGGACCGTATTGAGGCACTGAATCCTAAGATCAATGCTTTCCTTTTCATCGACCGCGAGGGCGCTCTGAAGACCGCGGCCGAGGTTGATGCGAAGCGCCAGGCCGGCGAGGAACTGCACCGCCTTGCGGGTATTCCGATTGCTTTGAAGGACAACATGGTGACCCGTGGAATCCCGACGACGTGTGCGTCGAAGATTCTGGGCGATTGGCGTCCTCCGTATGACGCAACGATCGTGAAGAAGATCCACGAAGCTGGTCTGCCGGTCGTTGGTAAGACGAATATGGATGAGTTCGCAATGGGCTCGTCGACCGAGCACTCCGCGTTCGGTCCGACCCTGAACCCGTGGGATATCGAGCGTATTCCCGGTGGTTCTGGTGGCGGTTCCGCTGCTGCGGTTGCTGCTTACATGGTTCCGCTGGCGCTGGGCTCTGACACCGGTGGTTCGATCCGCCAGCCGGGTGCAGTGACGGGCACGGTTGGTGCGAAGCCGACCTATGGTGCTGTTTCGCGTTACGGCCTGATTGCCATGGCCTCGTCGCTTGATCAGATTGGTCCGGTTACCCGCACCGTCGCTGACGCTGCAGTTCTGACCGAGCTTGTGGGTGGCTATGATCCGCTCGATTCCACGTCTCTCAACGAGCCTGTTGGGAACCTCGTCGACGGCGTTGAAACTGTCGCAGGCACCAAGTCCATGGCTGGCCTGAAGGTAGGCGTGGTGAAGGAACTGTCGGGCGAAGGCTACGAAGCCGACGTTCTTAAAGCCTTCAACGCGACCGTGAAGAAGCTTGAAGAATCTGGCGCAGAGGTGAAAGAGGTGTCGTGCCCGAGCTTCGACTATGCGCTCGCGGCCTACTACCTGATCATGCCGGCTGAGGTTTCTTCGAACCTTGCTCGCTTCGATGGTATGCGTTACGGCATTCGCGTTGAGCCCTCCGAGGGGCCCGTGACTGCTGAGCGCGTGATGGCTGCAACCCGTGAAGCTGGCTTCGGCGACGAGGTCAAGCGTCGTATCATCCTCGGCACGCACGTCCTGTCGGCCGGCTACTACGACGCCTACTACGGCAGCGCTCAGAAGGTTCGTACCCTGATCCAGCGCGACTTTGCGCGTGTTTTCGAAGAGGTCGACGTTCTTGTTTCGCCGACCGCTCCGACGACGGCGTTCAAGTTCGGCGACAAGATTGACGACCCGATGGCGATGTACCTCAATGACATTGCGACGATCCCGGCGAACCTCGCCGGTGTCCCCGCGATGAGTGTTCCGAATGCGCTTTCGTCCGAAGGACTGCCGATCGGCTTCCAGATTATTGCGCCTGCGCACCACGATCTGAAGATGTACCAAGCTGCTGCTTTGGTTGAAGCGCTCAGTGATGATGTGGCGGGCGCTTGCCCGGCGAGCTCTTGGGAGGAAAACTGATGAGTGAACTCATGGATTACGCGGATGTGACCGCGAACTTTGATCCGGTTCTTGGCATCGAGGTTCACGTTGAGCTCGGTACGAAGACGAAGATGTTCGATGCGGCGCCGAATGCCTTTGGTGGAGACCCGAACACCTACGTTACTCCGGTTTCGCTGGGTCTTCCCGGGTGTCTTCCGGTTGTGAACCACACTGCAGTTGAATACGCGATCAAGATCGGTCTTGCGCTGAACTGTGAAATCGCAGAGTACTGCCGTTTTGCGCGTAAGAACTACTTCTACCCGGACTTGACGAAGGCATTCCAGACGTCGCAGTTTGATGAGCCGATTGCTCACGATGGTTACGTGGATGTCGAGCTTGAAGACGGTAGTCTGTTCCGCGTTCAGATTGAGCGCGCACACATGGAAGAAGACGCAGGTAAGAACACGCATGTCGGTGGTGCTGAGGGTCGTATTCACGGAGCCGATCACTCGCTGGTTGACTACAACCGTGCGGGCGTTCCGCTGGTGGAGATCGTGACCCGCCCGATCGAAGGTGCAGGGGAGCGTGCTCCTGAGGTGGCTGCTGCCTACGTTCAGACTCTGCGTGATATTTTCCGTGCGCTCGGTGTGTCCGAGGCTCGTATGGAGCGCGGTAATGTTCGAGCAGATATCAACGTTTCTCTTCGCGATACTCCGGAATCTCCTCTGGGTGTTCGTACGGAAACGAAGAATGTGAACTCGTTCCGCGGTATCGCTAGCGCTGTTCGCTACGAGATGCAGCGTCAGGGTGCGATCCTTTCTGCCGGTGGGTCGGTGAACCAGGAAACCCGTCACTTCCACGAGGAAGACGGTTCCACCTCGCAGGGCCGCGATAAGTCGGATGCTGAAGACTACCGTTACTTCCCCGAGCCGGACCTGGTTCCTGTTGCTCCTTCGCGCCAGTGGGTTGAGGAACTGCGTGCCTCGCTTCCTGAGCTTCCTGTTGCGAAGCGTCGTCGCTTGCGCGAAGAGTGGGGCTATGCCGATATGGAGATGCGCGATGTCATCAACGCTGGTGCGTTGGAGATTATCGAGGCCACCGTTGAGGCTGGTGTCGATCCTGCGTCCGCTCGTAAGTGGTGGATGGGCGAACTCAGCCGTCGCGCGAAGGAACGCGAACTGTCGCTCGAAGATATGCCTGTCACGCCCGCTCAGATTGCTGAGTTGCAGGGCTTGATCGATTCTGGTCGCATCAATGACAAGCTTGCTCGTCAGGCGCTGGAAGGCGTTTTGGCTGGTGAAGGCTCGCCGACCGAGGTTGTCGAGGCTCGCGGTCTTGAGGTTGTTTCTGACGACGGTGCGCTTTCGAAGGCTGTTCAGGATGCGCTGGATGCCAATCCTGATGTGGTCGAGAAGATCAAGGGTGGCAAGGTCGCAGCTGCTGGCGCACTTGTGGGGGCTGTCATGAAGGCGACACGTGGTCAGGCGGACGCAGCTCGCGTGCGTGAACTCATCATGGAGATGGTGGGAGCCTGAAGCGTCGCGCTTGATTGAAGTGTCGCTGGGCGGTGGATGATAATCCACCGCCCAGCTTTCTATTCCCTCAGGCCCGTGAGTGGCCTCGTTGATGGCGAAAACTGAGCGTATGGCGCACGAATGACATGGCTGTAATTTGGTGAAAACCCTGGATTTCTGCGGGAGATAGATATCGTGCAGTCATTGAGTTTATGTCGTGAATTCAATATAACGGTTTAGTTACAGTTCGTGTAGATAAGGCTTTTTCGCCCTCCGCACAGTGCACACTATGAGTCATGGAAATGCGCCAACGGTGGTGACTTTCCATCACACAACTATCTGTCAACAGTTCAGCGGAGAACCAATGACCAACACACGTCGTGAGCGCATCGTCCTGGAGATGCGCAACATCACGAAGGTCTTCCCGGGTGTCGTCGCACTTGATGACGTCAACCTCCAGGTACGCAACGCTGAGATCCACGCGATCTGTGGCGAGAATGGTGCTGGCAAGTCGACCCTGATGAAAGTGCTGTCGGGCGTGCACCCGCACGGCACTTACACGGGCGACATTTTCTACGAAGGCAACGAAGTTCGATTCTCGAACATTCGCGACTCTGAAAAAGCCGGCATCGTCATCATTCACCAGGAACTTGCTCTTATCCCGCAGCTCAGCGTCGCTGAGAACATGTTCATGGGCAACGAGGTCAAGAAACACGGCGTCATCGATTGGAACGAAACCAAGCAACGCGCCCTTACGTACATGGCCGAAGTTGGATTGGATGAAAACCCAGACACTCTGATTAAAGACATGGGTGTCGGTAAGCAGCAGCTTGTTGAAATTGCCAAGGCACTTGCAAAGGACGTCAAGCTCCTGATCCTCGACGAGCCCACTTCGGCACTCAACGAGGAAGAATCAGCCCACCTTCTCGACCTGATGCGCAAGCAGCGCGAACGCGGCGTCGCGATGATCATGATCTCGCACAAGCTCGACGAAGTTGCTGCCGTCTCTGATGCCATCACGGTTATTCGTGACGGCAAGACGGTCGGCTGGATGGACGCCGACAAGGAAAAGATCGACCAGGACGAGATCATTCGCCTGATGGTCGGTCGTTCCCTTGAAAACCGCTACCCGGACAAGAAGTCGCATCCGGGCGAAGTGAAGTTCGAGGTCAAGGACTGGTGGGTACGCCATCCGCTGAACTCCGAGCGTTTCGTCTGCAAGGGCTCGTCCATCAACGTCCGTGCCGGTGAAGTGGTCGGCCTTGCGGGTCTGATGGGTGCCGGTCGTACAGAGCTGGCTCGTTCCGTCTTCGGTCATTCCTACGGTATCCACGAGGGTGGCGAAGTCTTTATCGACGGCAAGAAGGTGAAAGCGAACTCCGTCCCTGAAGCTATCGACGCTGGCATTGCTTACCTTTCTGAAGACCGCAAGATGCTGGGTCTCAACCTTCTGGAACTGATCCACCAGTCGGTTGTTTCAGCCAAGCTTTCGAAGATCCGCCACCACGGCGCGTTGAACATCGAAGAAGGCAAGAAATTCGCTGAAGAATCCCGCCAGAACCTGCGTATTAAAGCGCCCTCAGTGATGACGGGCGTGGGAACGCTTTCCGGAGGTAACCAGCAGAAAGTCGTCCTTGCAAAGTGGATGTTCACTGACCCCGAGGTTCTCATCTTGGATGAGCCAACCCGCGGCATTGACGTCGGTGCGAAGTACGAGATCTACACGTTCATCCAGGAGCTTGCCGCTCAAGGAAAGGCTGTTCTGGTGATCTCGTCCGAACTCCCTGAGCTTCTGGGCATCACAGACCGCATCTACACCATTTTCGAAGGCGAAGTGACGGGGTGCGTGCCCACCGAGCAGGCAGATCAGGAAAGCCTGATGCACCTGATGACGTCCACCTCATCCACTCCCACTGGCAGCAACGAAAACTGAAAGCTAAAGGCACTTCAATGAAGAAGAATCTCACAGCACTATTCGGAGGAGACTTCCGACAAATCGGAATGATCGCTGCTCTGGCGGCGATTGCCCTGTTCTTCCAGTTCAAGACGGACGGCAAGGTCTTCCAAGCACAGAACTTGATGAACCTGGTCATGGGTAATACCTACGTCCTCGTTCTCGCCATCGGCATGGTTCTGGTCATCATTGCCGGCCACATTGACCTGTCAGTCGGTTCTGTCGCAGCAACCGTCGGCATCGTCGTTGCCGTTGCTATGCGTGATTGGGCCCTCAGCCCCGTCTTGGCCATCGTTTTGGGTATCGGCGTCGGTCTGCTCATCGGCATCTGGCAAGGCTTCTGGGTTGCAAAGTGGGGAATCCCCGCCTTCATCGTGACCCTGGGTGGCATGCTCCTCTTCCGCGGTACTAACCAGCTGATCGGCAAGTCTTTGACGGTCCCGGTTCCCGAACTGTTCCAGACCCTCGGCGCTGGCTACCTGCCCGATATCGCTCCGGATGTTATTCCCTTCAACCTGCCGACCATGATCCTGGCTGTCATCGCAGTCCTAGCGATCGTCTGGAAGGAAATCTCCGGCGTGAAGGCTCGTCAGCAGTTCGAAGCTGAGCCGGCCCCGATGTGGGTTCCGATTGTTCGCATGGTTGTCCTCGGTGGCGCAATCCTGATCGTCGCCTGGATCTTTGCAACGGGTCGCCCCGGCACCTCGTTCCCAATCCCCGGTGTTATCGTCGTCATCCTGGCTCTGATCTACTCGTTCATCGCTGACCGCACGGTCCTCGGTCGCTCGATTTACGCCATCGGTGGCAACAAGGCTGCTGCAGAACTGACCGGTGTGAAGGTCATCAAAACGAACTTCTTCGTCATCTGCAACTCCGCATTCCTCGCCGCAGTTGCGGGAATGCTGTTCATCGGCCGTTCGACGGCCTCGGGTCCTGCTGACGGTAATGCATGGGAACTCGACGCCATTGCCGCCGTGTTCATCGGCGGTGCCGCCGTTTCCGGTGGTGTTGGCACGATCATGGGCACCATGGTTGGCGCACTTGTCATGGCCTTCCTGAACAATGGCCTTCAGCTGATGGGCGTGGGCTCCGACTGGACGCAGATCATTAAGGGCCTCGTCCTCTTGATCGCAGTCGCCGTTGACGTCTACTCGAAGCGTCAGGGCAAGCGTTCCATCATTGGCACCTTCCAAAATGCCTTGAGTAATCAAAAGGCAGTTCGGCAAAGCGAAACAAAGACTCCCTCCAAGTGATGATCGGGCGGTAAGGAGAAACCGTATCGCCATGTCAACAACGGGCTCAACAAACGTTGAGTCATCCACAAAGCGTAGATATTCCCAAGCAAGCCAGCTGGGGAACATCGAATGAATCATCAAGAATCACCAAACAAACACACGAAAGAAGAGACAATGAAGACTCTGAAGAGTGCGGTTGCCATCAGCGCAGCGGCAGCGATGGCATTCTCTATGGCAGCTTGTGGTGCCCGTGATACGGGTAGCGCATCGGGCGATCAGTCCGGCGCAGCGGCCTCGGCTGACAAGATGTCGGTCGGCATCGCAATGCCACAGAAGACCTCGCAGAACTGGGTTGAGGCTGAAGACATGTTCAAGGCCAGCTGCGAAGAGCAGGGCATTGAATGCACCATTCAGTTCGCAAACGGTGGCGTTGCTGAGCAGCAGAACCAGGTTGCAGCCATGATCGAAAATGGCGTGCAGGTTCTGGTGATCGGCGCAATCGACGGTTCGCAGCTGGGCACCCAGCTGAAGGCAGCCAAGGATGCCGGCATCAAGGTCATCGCATACGATCGTCTGCTGACGAACACGACCGACCTTGACTACTACATCGCCTACGACAACTTCGGTGTTGGTCAGCTTCAGGGCAAGGCATTGCTTGAAGGTCTCGAAGCCAACGCTGGCGAGAGCCCGTGGGATATCGAGCTCTTCGGTGGCTCACCGGATGACTCGAACTCCTTGAAGTTCTTCGGTGGCGCAATGGACGTCCTCCAACCGAAGATTGATGATGGCACGCTGGTTGTGAAGTCCGGGCAGACCGAATTCACGCAGGTCGCCACCCAGGGCTGGTTGCCGAAGAATGCGCAGGACCGCATGGCAGCACTACTGACCTCGACCTACCAGGGCGACGCGGTTCCGGATGGCGTTCTTTCCCCGAACGACACCCTTGGCCGCGCAATCATCACCGCTGTTGAGCAGGCCGGCAAGCCGGTTCCGGTTGTGACCGGTCAGGACTCCGAAGACGAGTCGGTCACCTGGGTCACCCAGGGCAAGCAGTACTCCACCATCTTCAAGGACACCCGTCCGCTGGTGAAGGCAACTGTTGATCTTGCTATCCAGCTCGCCAAGGGCGAGGCAGCCCCGAAGGTCGACGGCGCAACCCTCGACGATTCCCAGTACGAGTCGATGGAAGGCAACCCGGTCAAGTCCTTCCTGCTGACCCCGAAGATTGTCACCAAGGACAACGCTGCAGACGTCTACAAGGATGACTCGCACCGCATGGAGCTCGTCAACGCTGCCAAGTGATTGACCCGCTAGGTATCGCCTAGTTTTCTCACCTTTGGTTTCGCCCTCGTCGGTTTTTCGGCGGGGGCGAAACTCGTGTATGCCAAGGCGCTCAAGCGTCGTTCGCGCAAACACGTTGCGCGCCGTGACAGGGGTATAACGGCCAGTTGGTCGCCGAAAAGAAGTGACGAGGCCGGGAGCGTTTACAGCGCGATATGTGAAGCGCCAGTGATAGCGGCTATGAGTTCGTCGGTTGAGGTATCACGCGAGTTGAAGGAACCGTTGTTGTGTCCGTGACGGAGAACTTCGACCCTGTCGGCACTAGCTTGAACGTCGGTCAGATTATGGGAAATGTAGATGACCCCCATTCCCATATCGCGCAGGTGCTCAATCAGGATGAGTACTTCCGCAGTTTGTGCCACGGACATAGAGGCCGTGGGCTCGTCGAGGATCACCAGACGCGGGTGAGTCACCAGGGTGCGCGCGATTGCAACGCATTGACGCTGTCCGGCGGTGAGCTGGAAAAGGGGGACTCGCACGTCGGGGATATGCGAACCCAACTGATCAAGATATTGGCGTGCTTTGAGTTCCATGCCCTCGTCATCAAGGGCGCGGTGCGAGAACACTTCACGCCCAAGGAAAATATTCGATACAACGTCCAAGTTGTCGCAGAGCGCAGTTTCTTGGAAGACGGTGGCAATACCGAGTTTCAATGCGTGCTGCGGGGAATCGATGCTGATTTCTTCCCCGTCGAGCGCGATCGTTCCCTCATCCGGAGGAAAAACTCCTGAGAGCATGCGGGCGAGCGTTGACTTCCCTGCCGCATTGTCGCCGACAAGGGCAACGACTTCGTGACGGTTCACGATGAAATCAACGTTAACGAGTGCTTCAACACCGCCGAACGTTTTTGTAAGTCCCCGTACTTCAAGAAGGGGAGCGCCTTGGATCGTCATTGGTCCTCCTGGCGGTGAGTTGAATAGCTGGGAACAAAAGCGTCTTGTGCAAGGATCATCGCGCCGATGGCTTCGGCATCAGCGCCGAGCTTCGACGGGTAGGCCGTGATTCCTTCGTCGCGCAGGTAGGGGCGTTCGAAGAGAGCGTTTTGAATAGGGGACAAGAATGTGTCTCCCGCATTCATCAGCTCACCACCGACAGCGACGGCTTCGAGATCGAATACCGTGACAAGGTCAGAGATGACTCGTCCGATTGCGCTTCCTGCGTCAGAAAGAACCTGCTGGCATCCGGGGTCACCTTCATTCGCGTGTGACAGTAGGTCACGCAGTGTCATGGGACCTCGTGACAGGCGAAGAAGGTCAACAAGGTAGTCCGCCCCAACAACCGTGTTCAGACAGCCACGAGCACCGCACGTGCAGATAGGACCGTGAGGATCAACGATGACGTGCCCGATTTCCCCGGCAATACCGGTGGCACCGGAATAGGCTTTTCCGTCGACCAAAATTCCCGCGCCGGTTTGATACGAGGCTCGGATATAGGCGCACGATGAGAACCCGCGTAGCGAACCAAATCGGTTTTCAGCGGCAACAGCAGCGTTCGCGTCGTTCATCACGATCGTGTCGTGTCCAAGTCTGCGTTGGAAGACCTCAGCAATGTTGATGTCTTCCCAGCCTCGCATGATTCCCTTTCGGGTCAGAGTGCCCGTTTTCGGGTTAATAGGGGCAGGTAAAGCAACACCGATACCAGCAAGATCATCCAGCGATTGCCCTGCCTGTTCAAGAAGGTCAAGAACCAGAAGCGTTGCTCGGTCGAGCGTCGTATCAGCCTTATGGTCGACCGGTAGTGGCAGAACTTTCGTGAATTCGCTGGTGCGGGACTCGTCGGAGATGTAAATATCCAGTGCCCTGCGTCCGATTGAGATACCCGCGGTAAGAGTTGACGATTGTGTGAGCGAAACCAGTTGAGCGCGCCTGCCCGAACGAATCGTTGACGTGAGTTCAACGCTTCCTTGTGCCGAGAGCTGTTTAATGATGTTCGAAATGGTTGCGGGAGCAAGACCTGTTGCTGCCGATAGCTCGACCTGGGTGATACGCCCGTACTTTCGGATCGCGTCAAGAACGCGCGCGGAATTTGCCTCGCGGAGCGAGGATTGAGATCCGGATCGGGCGTTCAAACGTGGCACGTTTCTAGGATAGTCAGTGAAGTGGGCTGATGCGTGGATGCCCGCTGGGCGAATCGGTTCAAAAATGTGCGTTGAACTGTCAAGATGGTGCACTATAGGAAAACAACACGAGCCTTTGTGCGTTCATATTCCACTCAACGAGGAGAGCGAAGTGAGCCGACTACCCTTTGACGCTTCACGCTTAGGTCAAGCGGGAATCATGGGAATCCTCGTTCTTGCCTTGATGATCTTCTTCCAGTTCATCACGGGATCGCACATGCTGGCGTCTGCGAACTTGCAGAATATCGTCACCGGTAACGCTCATATCTTTGTCCTCGCTATCGGCATGGTCCTGGTGGTGACGATCGGTCAGCTGGATTTGTCAGTTGGCTCCGTCGCGGCGTTCTCATCAATGTCCATGGCGATCATCATTGCCAATCTTGGCTTGCCCTGGTGGGTTGGCCTTCTTCTTGGCATGCTGATCGGAACTTTTATTGGCTTGATTCAAGGCCTGTTTGTTGCGAAGGTCGGTTTGCCTGCTTTTATTGTCACCGTTGGTGGAATGATCATTCTGCGCGGTGGAGTCCAGTGGGAATCTCAGGCATTGTCGGTGCCACTTCCTCACAGATTTCAAACGCTAGGTTCGGGTTATCTGCCTTCTTGGGGGAGCATATTCGGCATCGATACGGCAACGGTGATCGTGGGTGTCATTACTGCCGTGGTAGCGGTTACCTCGATTGTTCGTACCTATTTTCGCCGGCGCGCTCGGCTAGGACTGCGGGGAGTTGATTATCGACCCTGGGTGAAGTCCGCGATTGTCGTCGTGCTGGTGGGGGTCTTCACCTGGCTGTTTGGTACGGGACGTGAAGGAACATCTTTCCCCGTTCCGGGTGTGGTGGTTCTTGTTCTGATTTTCATCTACCACTTCATGTTGACGAGGACCCAATTTGGTCGCCATCTTCAAGCTGTCGGCGGAAACATTCAGGCAGCATCCCTTTCCGGTGTGCGCGTGACGAAGATTCAATGCCTTGTCATGGTGAATATGGGGATGCTGTCGACGCTTGCGGGCATGATGTTCGCAGGCCGGGCGACGGCTGTGGGGCCTCAAGATGGTCTCTTATGGGAGCTTGAAGCTATCGCTGCCGTGTTCATCGGCGGAGCGGCAGTTGCCGGTGGTCGCGGGTCGGTTTTCGGTGCTGTCCTTGGTGCCACGCTGATGGCGGTTCTTTCAAATGGGCTGTTGCTTGTTGGACTCGGCTCTGATCGTGCTCAGGTAGTGAAGGGCATCGTTCTTCTTGCTGCTGTGACCCTTGATGTCTACGGGAAGAAACAGTCTCCGCTCCACGAGCTTTCGCGAACGCAATTCAGCTTCTAGAGCCTGTTCGTTTACGCCTCCGTCACCTTCTCGCCTGCTATCTCTGCCAAGAGCAACGATGAACGGGCACGTGTCGGTGTCATTGATTCGTTGGTGTGCCCGGCCTCGTGAATCGAGAGCTGTGCGTGCGGAACAGTGGAAACTCCTTTGCGCCCAACTAAAACGGGATGATCGCGAAGGTAGGAAATCACGCTGGCGTTACGTAGCTAATTGTTGACAATTGTCCACCTGGTGATGCACACTATCCGTTCTGTCGGCACGTACGTACTATGGGAACAACGATTGATCTACGGCCAGCGCCGATCGAAAAGAGAGAGCACCATGCGAACTTCTCCGTCATACACCGCCTCATACCGCGTTGAAATCGACGAAGCGAAACTATCTATTGGATCGCTTGTCGAAGCGGTATCAAAAACCGGTGCTCAGGTGAGAGGCCTCGACGTCGCCGATTCCAACCGAGGCCGAATGGTTCTCGACCTCACCTGCGACCTGCGCGATTCGGAGCACCGTCGCGAGGTTCGCAATCTGCTGAAGGGGCTGGAAGGCGTCACACTGTCGTCTACTGCAGACCAGACTTTCCTTGCTCACGTCGGTGGCAAGATCGAAATCAACTCGAAGGTTCCGCTCCGTAATCGCGACGACCTGTCTCGTGCGTACACGCCCGGCGTGGCCCGCGTCTGCACCGCAATCCATGACGTTCCTCAGAAGGCTCACCTTCTGACGATCAAGGCGAATACGGTTGCTGTCGTTTCTGATGGCACTGCGGTCCTCGGCTTAGGAGATATTGGCCCGGAAGCGGCTCTTCCTGTCATGGAAGGTAAGGCAGCTCTGTTTAAGGAATTCGGCGGTGTGGACGCATGGCCGGTCGTTCTTGACACGAAGGACACTGAAGAAATCATTTCGATCGTTAAGGCGATTGCCCCCGCATACGGTGGTATCAACCTTGAAGACATCTCCGCGCCTCGTTGCTTTGAAATCGAAGAACGCCTGCGCGCAGAACTCGACATCCCGGTCTTCCACGATGACCAGCATGGCACCGCTATCGTCGTGCTTTCCGCGCTGATCAACGCGCTGAAGATTGTCAATAAGAAGATTGAAGACGTTCGTATCGTGGTGTCCGGCGTGGGTGCTGCAGGCAATGCGATTATTCGTCTACTTCTGGCGCAGGGGGCTAAAGACATCGTCGGTTACGGTCGCACGGGTGCACTTGCCGCCGACGATACTGAGGGCATGCACCCCTCGCGCAAGGCTCTTGCCGAGGCAACGAATCCGCGCCTCGTTCACGGAAATCTGAAGGAAGGTCTGAAGGGTGCCGATGTCTTCATCGGTGTCTCGCACGGCGACATTTTGGATCCCGGCGATATTGCCACGATGGCTGACGGGGCAATCGTGTTCGCCCTAGCCAACCCGACGCCCGAAGTTGACCCGATTGGTGCGGGGGAGTACGCGGCGGTTGTTGCGACGGGCCGCTCCGATTACCCGAACCAGATCAACAACGTGCTGGCATTCCCAGGTTTATTCCGAGGCCTGCTGGATGCAAAGGTCAAGGAAATTACCACCGAGGTTTTGCGCGTCGCAGCAGTTGCTATCGCTGACGTCATCGAGGAAGAAGAGCTGTCACCCAGCTACATCATCCCCGGCGTTTTCGATGGACGTGTTGCTCCAGCGGTTTCGCGCGCGGTCCGCACCGCGGTTCGTGATCTGCCGACGCTGAATATTCCCGTCCAAGAGGACATAGATGCTTGAGGGCCTACACGCTGTCGGCTGAACGTGCCTACAGCAAGGCGCTACAACGTGGATGTGCGTGTCACGTAGTGCGCGGCGCGTTCGCTGAATAATTGACGAGGCCCGGGTGGGCGCAGACATAAAGACTGCGCCCACCCGGATTGTTTTCGTCTATAAACCTGCTCTGACGTGCGCAGATTACCGGATAATCTGGCGAGACCTGCGTCGCTTTTTGTCCGAATTCTTGTGTGTTGCGAAACAAACGCAGGTCACATTTTAGTGTTTTGATGCTGGTGCTGGCCTGTATTCGTTGAAATTTAGGGATTTTTCGCGGTGTGGTGTCGCTCGGATTGAAGCGACGGCTGATTTGACGGTGTGGTGGGGGGTGGGTATTGTTTCTGTTGTTGCGCCGAGTGGTTGCAAGCTTTTGGGCCTGTT
>NZ_JASOMS010000047.1:0-395 GCF_030216865.1 Pauljensenia sp. UMB6358
AGTTCGCCAGCGATCTGCGGTGCTTGCGTCATGTCCCAGGCCGCGCCCGCGGAAATAAGCCGGTTTACGCAGATGCCGATCATTTGCTTGCTAGCCATCGGTCACCTGCTTCCGCTCGCTGGCTTCCACCTGGGCCATGGCCTGCTCGTAGGTGAGCTGCCCACCCTGACGCATCGCCGGTAGCGGTTCGGGGCTGGTCGCCCAATCCCAGATCTGCTGCTGGGCCTGGGTGCGCCGTTCCGCGGCAGAAGCCGGGGCACGAGCCGGAAGCGGGGTTTCGTCTTCCCAGCGGCCTTGGTTGAGCCAGGTTGCCGGATGGGGCGTGTACTGGTCGACGCGGTTAGGATCCGCCGCGAGACGTGCCGCACCTTGGAGGAGTTCTTCTGGGGTTGCGC
>NZ_JASOMS010000048.1:0-393 GCF_030216865.1 Pauljensenia sp. UMB6358
CCCCATAGGCTCGCCAGGCACATACGCGTACTCAAAACCGCAAGGGCACCCGTTATCCGCGCACGAGTAATAGTCTCCTTCCTTGGCCCACCCGGCGAACAGGCACGGGCCAACAGCCTCAAAGGCAGTAATGGATGCTCCCCAAGGAGATTTGCCCGACTTTTGCGGGCCCACCACCAAGGAGCGTCTGTAGAAGAACTGGGAAGCACCAGACTGGCCGCGCTCGCCCAGCTTTGCGCCCTCACGAACCCGATAATGATTAACATCGCACCATAGCTGCCAGCCAACGTGAACCAGCGGCGCGCCCAAATCAAATCCAGATGGGACCGTACAGTGAGCTTCAATCCAGTCAGCCGCTAAAAACCCAAGAGTTGGGAAATCAACAACACGCTC
>NZ_JASOMS010000049.1:0-392 GCF_030216865.1 Pauljensenia sp. UMB6358
TTCGCCCATATGCTCGGCGGGGATGTGCCCGTCGCCGAACCTGTCAGTAAGGAACGCGCGCGTACCTGCTTTTAGGACACCCCTGTAAAGGCCGATTTTCACCCCAGATAGGTTTATTTCAACAATGCAGGAGCAAGCCCAGTTAGGCACGTAAACGCCAACGTGGGTTACTGACTTGTACCGAGTGTTCATTTCCGGGAAGTCAATATCGTAGGTGGGTTTAGTGACCGTCAGATCGGTTAGCCGTAGGGAACGGGCGGGCTTTTGTAGCTGGCGGATCATATTAGACGTGATCGTCTGATTGTTTGCGGGCTGGTCAATAGCCGCAATTACATAATGAGGATTACGCAGCCGCGCGTCAACCTGATCCTTTGACACGCCTTGTACAAGCC
>NZ_JASOMS010000050.1:0-390 GCF_030216865.1 Pauljensenia sp. UMB6358
GGTTCTGGCGACAAGATCGTGGTCGATGCTGCTGAATCTGATCGTGGGGAAGCGATCTTTGTTGTCGACCAGATCAATAAGCTGGCTGATGAAGGCTATGACTGGGGCGACATAGCGGTCTTCTACCGCACTAACGCGCAATCTCGAATCATTGAAGATGTGCTGATGCGCGATGCTATTCCTTACCGCGTTGTGGGGGGAACAAAGTTCTATGAGCGGGCCGAAATTAAAGATGCGATCGCCTACCTTCGGGCCGTTTCGAATCCGGATGACACGGTGTCCATCCGGCGCGTGCTCAATGTGCCCAGGCGGGGTATCGGAGCTAAAGCTGAGGGCGCTATTGCGGCTCACGCCAGCGCGAACGGGATTAGTTTTGGGGCAGCGCTAGAG
>NZ_JASOMS010000051.1:0-389 GCF_030216865.1 Pauljensenia sp. UMB6358
CTACTCGACCATGAATCGAAAAATCTCCGGTAAAGCCGAGTTTTCACTCTCTGAATTGTGCGCCATCGCCGAAACCACCGGATCGGAACCCTGGGAGCTCCTTCCTAAAACGTTCCTCCCCCGAGCTTACCGCGAAAAGGAAACAGCATGAGTAATCTAATCCCCTTCACGTTTGAAGGCACCAATGTCCGTATCTTCAAAGAGAACGGTAAAGCCTTTTTCTGTGGTAAGGATGTGGCAACCGCCCTCGGATACACCAATACGAATAAGGCATTATCAGACCATTGCAAAACCGATGGGGTAACGAAACGGTACCCCATCGTTGATAGCCTCGGACGCACCCAGCAAGCCCGGTTTATCTCGGAGGGTGATGTTCTTCGACTTATCGT
>NZ_JASOMS010000052.1:0-387 GCF_030216865.1 Pauljensenia sp. UMB6358
CTATAGCTGTTCGAAGCTTTAGCGAGTTACAGATATAGTATGCGTAGCTCTATCGATCTTTAGCGCACCCGTCGCACTCTAGTTGAGCTCGGACGCCAGCCTTGAAGTTGCTTCAGAAAATTCCAACACACAGTTTCCTGTGCTTATGGTATTTTCCTCCAGCAATTCAAGTCTCTGACGGCGTCCTCACATCCTTTATTTTGGGTCAACGATTTGTGCTTGACGGGGGTAGTGGTTGATGACTTCAGGGCCATCTTCATGGGCGATGACTAGGTCTTCGATCCTAACCGCGGTATTGCCGGTCAGGTAGATTCCTGGTTCGACTGAGAAGATATTCCCGGCTTGGATTGGGGTTTGGTTGACTTGGGAGACGTCCCCCTTTTCATG
>NZ_JASOMS010000053.1:0-386 GCF_030216865.1 Pauljensenia sp. UMB6358
GAGCAGGCTAGTGCCGAGGCCTACCTTTCCGAAGGGTCCGATAGCCCCGGCCCCACCCTGGTAAATCGTGTCTTTTTCATGCCTGATAGTGATGGAAATATTCGTTGCTCTAAATGGGCTCTCATTGGTTAGGACGAGAAGACCGGCGTCATGGTCAATCTGAATTGCCCAGGAGTAGTGACTGACATCTTGCGTGGTAGCAAGTGCTCTGGTCGCAATCTTGTTCGCCTTGCTACTTATCTGGTTTGCCTCACCTGCCAGGCGGTTCGCGCGGGTAGCAGCAATGTTGGCGTCCTTAGCGAGGCGGTTGGCCTCCTTAGCCGCGCGTTGGCTGATTTTCGTGTCACGGCGTGCCAGGACAGCAACAATCAGGCCCCCAGTAGCGA
>NZ_JASOMS010000054.1:0-383 GCF_030216865.1 Pauljensenia sp. UMB6358
CTACCCACCAGGCTTCCCATTCGTTCATGTCGCGGCGGATGGTTGCGAGGTTTTCGGGGGGCCAGATCGCCCCGGCGGTTATTGCTGCCATTAGTGGCCTCCCTTATTTTGTTGCGCGCCGCCACAAGGTTTCTGTGGTGACGAGTGCGTACCGTAGTGCGTCTAACGCGTGATCGTTGGCCTTGATTGGTTTGTCTTGGCCTTGTTCTGTGGCTTTGGGGTCCCACACGTAGGAGGGGAATTCTTTTAGTAACCATTTGCACCGGTTACTTATTTTGAGTTTTCCCTCGGATAGGAGTGAGCCGACTAGTTTTATGCCGTAGGCGACGTTGTTGTCGGCGTTTCTAATGTTTCTTAGGCCGTCTTCGTAGAGTTGGACTTTG
>NZ_JASOMS010000055.1:0-378 GCF_030216865.1 Pauljensenia sp. UMB6358
TCGCGGTTTAGCCATTCGTAAGCTTCTTGCGCGACCTCTTGAGGGGTGGCTCCGATAGCTTCGCATATTTTACATAGCGCACGTACTGGTAGCTGAGGGTCGCCGGGGTTTAGCCAGCGAGAAACGGTTGCCTGCCCACTCCCTATGGCTTTTGCTACATCGGTGATTGTCCATCCGTATTGGGTGATTTTTCCTTTGGTTGTGAGTCCGACAAGATCTGCATACTTGTCGCCGCGTTTCCTTATATCCATACAAACATTATATTGCTCATTTTGCGCATATGCAATGTCTAAATTGGTACCAAATCCGACTTGCAGAATGATTAGATAGGCATATATAATGTTCATATGAACATCGCAAAGGAAACAGCAAGGAGCG
>NZ_JASOMS010000056.1:0-375 GCF_030216865.1 Pauljensenia sp. UMB6358
AGGGCGAGGCCTGCTAGGTCTGGGTGGGGGCTGGTTGTGGCTGTGATCCAGGCGGTTAGGCCGAACCCGGCGAAGTGGGCAATAAAGAGGGTGGCGCGGGCTGCTTGTAGGTGTTTGGTGCTCATTTTGGTCTTTTCTCGGTTAGGAGGGCGGTGAAGTCTTTTAGGGTCATGGTTATGTATTGGTCTGCTGGGTTAGCGTTGCCGTGGCGTTTGTGGGCTATGACGGCCGCGAGCGCCCCGTCGTTTTGGCGTTCGGCTTCTGCTTCTTGGGTCCAGGGGCCGAGGTGTGGGCGGGTGGTGTTTTTGCATTCGACGACAACGCGACACCCGTTTTGGGTTCTTAGGGCGGCGATGTCGCCTTGGTCTTTTGGGC